>CAMOKZ010000011.1 GCA_946618155.1 uncultured Lachnospiraceae bacterium
TCCAGCGGATCCATCAGCTCGATCTTCCTGTTCCCCCAGCCGCAGTGCAGATGCTCGTGCAGGTGCTGCGCCTCCTCGATCACATCCGCCACGACGGCGCTCGCCGTCGGCAGCTTGCCGGCCCCGCTCCCGTAGAACATGGCGTCGCCCAGCATGTTGCCGTGTACGAAGATCGCGTTAAACACATCGTTGACCGCGTAGAGCGGATTTTCCATGTGGACCAGGAAGGGCGCCACAAAGGCTGCGCAGGTCCCGTCCGCCATCCGGCGGCTGACCGCGAGGAGCTTCACCCTCATGTGCAGCTGCGCGGCGTAGAGCATATCCTCGGGCGTGATCTTCCGGATGCCCTCGGTATAGACCTCCTCCGCGTCCACGAACCCGCCGTAGGCGATGGAGGAAAGGATGGCGATCTTGCGCCTTGCGTCATGCCCGTCCACATCGGCGGAAGGATCCGCCTCCGCATAGCCCTTTTCCTGCGCTTCCTTCAGCGCAGTCTTAAAATCACAGCCCTCTACTCTCATGCGGTAGAGCATATAGTTGGTCGTGCCGTTCAGGATGCCGGCCACCTGGTCGATCACGTCGGCCGTCAGGGACCCGTTGAGCGCACGGATGACGGGGATGCCGCCTCCGCAGCTGGCCTCAAACATGAAGTTCAGGTTCTTTTCCCTGGCGATTCCCAGCAGCTCATTGCCGAACGCGGCTACCATAGCCTTGTTTGACGTGCAGACGCTCTTGCCTGCCTCCAGCGCTCTGCGCGCGAAGGTATGGGCCGGCTCCAGGCCTCCCATCACCTCGACCACGATATCCACCTCGGGGTCGTTTACGATCACATCAAAATCGTGGACCAGGACCTCCTCCACCGGATCTCCCGGGAATTCCCGCAGATCAAGCACATACTTGACTCTGACCTGCTCACCCGTCCGCGCGTCGATCTGTTCCTGATTGGTCCGGATGACCTCGTAAACGCCGCTGCCGACTGTGCCGTATCCCAAAACAGCGATATTGATCATATGCTCTTTCCCGCTTTCTAACCTGCCTTAATACAGGTAATTGCTGTTCACATAGCCGTACATATTCAGCGTCGGCGCATACACATACCAGTAGGTGCTGTCGGCCGTGTTGATGACCTGGACCTGCTGACCCGTGTACAGCTTGCCGATCTCGTTGGTGTAATCATACGCCTTTGCGGTGCGGAGCGCAAGATATCCGTCACTAACTTTAACAGTTCTGGTGAACAGATAGCTGCCGCCGCCATAGATCAGGTAGTTCTTGTTGACGTAGCCGGACTTGCCCAGCGTCGGCGCGTACACATACCAGTAGGTGGGATCGGAGGTATCCGTCACGTCCACGACGTCGCCCGTCCAGAGCTTGCCGATCTCATTATAGTAGTCAAACGCCTTCGCGGTGCGCAGGGCCAGATAGCCGTCGTCCACCTTGACCGTATAGGGATTGGTCAGCGACGAGCTGGACGATGAGCCGCTCTTATACAGATAGTTGCGGTTCACATACCCGTACTTGCCGAGGCTCGGCGCGTACACATACCAGTAGGTCGAATCGGAGGTATCCGTGACCTGGACCTTCTCGCCCGTGTAGAGCTTGCCGATCTCATTGTTGTAATCGAACGCCTTCGCGGTACGCAGGGCCAGGTAGCCGCTGTCCACCTTGACCGTATACTCGCTTCCGGACACCGTCACGGAGATGAGATAGTTGCGGTTGACATAGCCGTATTTGCCCAGCGACTGAGCGTACAC
Source organism: uncultured Lachnospiraceae bacterium (assembly GCA_946618155.1). GTDB lineage: Bacteria > Bacillota > Clostridia > Lachnospirales > Lachnospiraceae > CAMOKZ01. Next base: position 1,752 of record CAMOKZ010000011.1, read on the forward strand.
GTACCAGTAGGTCGGATCGGAGGTATCCATGACCTGCACGATCTCGCCCGTGTAAAGCTTGCCGATCTCATTGCTGTAATCAAAGGCCTTCGCGTTGCGCAGCGCCAGATAGCCGTCGTCCACCTTGACCGAATATTTCGGGTAGTCCGCTTTTGCCGTGACCACGCCTGCGGGCGCGGCAAACCGGGCGGGAAGAAGCGCGGCAAGTCCAAGCACCAGAACCAGAACGGGCAGCAGAGCCCTCATTTTCATCTTCATATCCAACCCTCCCATTTCTTTGCGTTAAGTCTTTGTTCCCCAGTGTTTCTGTATGGTCAGTATCGCAGTTTTGGTCCCCCTGTGTCAATATGCAGAGGCCAAACATAATTAAATCTTAGGAAAGCCCCTCGGTTGTTTTTCGCGGCCGGTGCATGGTATAGTGAAGAAAAGGAGGCGCTCATGAAACGCAATATCAAACTGACGATCAGCTATGACGGTACGCGCTACCAGGGATGGCAGCGCCAGCCGGGAACAGATATGACCATCGAGGGAAAGCTGGAGCAGGTCCTGGCCCGCATGACGGGCGCGGCGCCGGAGGAGGCGCCCCTCGTGATCGGGGCGGGACGGACCGACGCCGGGGTGCACGCCCGGGCGATGACGGCCAATGTCCTGCTGGATACAGAGCTTTCCGCGGAGGAGATCATGGCCTACATGAACCGCTACCTGCCGGAGGACATCAGCGTGAACGCGGCGTCCTTCTGCGCGGACCGGTTCCACAGCAGGTTCAAGGCCATCGGCAAGACCTACCGCTACACCTGCTGGTACGGGTCAGCCAAGCCCGTCTTCGACCGCAGATACGTGACCGTCCTCGAGCGGATGCCCGATCTCGCGAAGATGGAGGAGGCGGCGGAGCTCCTTACCGGCATGCACGATTATAAAGGCTTCTGCGGGAACCCGCGCATGACCAAGTCCACGATCCGCGTGGTGGATACCATCCGGATCGAGCAGAGCGGGTCTCGGATCCGCATCTACTTCCACGGGAACGGCTTCCTCCAGAATATGGTGCGGATCATGACCGGCACCCTGCTGGAGATCGGCTGGGGCGACCTGGACAAAGAAACGATCCCCCGCATCTTTGATACGGGGGACCGCTCTCTCGCCGGGTTTACCGCGCCGGCGCAGGGTCTCTGTCTAATGAAGGTCGATTACTGACCCGGTCCTTTAGTAGGGCCGCCTGGAGTAGGTCCCCGTCTGGGGGCCCATGGCCTTCATGCTGCCGACCTGGACGTAGGGCTGGATCCGGATGTCGTAGTTCACGAAGGGGACCAGCTTCGTCAGGGTCATGGACGTGCCCTTGACGTAGTAGGTCTTCCAGGAGGACGCGCTGTGCTTCTTCATCCGCACCGCGTAGCCGGAGGCACCGCCCCTGGGCGCTTTCCAGGACACCTTGATCTTGTGCAGGCCGGCGGAAAGCTTCACTCCGGACACCGCGTTCGGCACGATATAGAAGGAGACATTGCGGGTGCCGGTGTAGTTGCCCTTCCCGGTGATCTTTATGCTCCCCTTGCCGAGACTGCGGTTCGTGCCGTAGGAAACGGTAAAGTCATAGCCTCCCCAGAGGACCTTCCCGTTATACTGCATCTTCACGGCGGGGCAGATCTGGCTGCCCGTCCAGCACTTGGAGGAAATGACCGACAGCGAGACCTTTGAGATGCTCTTCGGCTCGATCCGGAAGCTCTTTGTCTGGCTGCCGCCGTAGACGCCCCTGCCCGTGACCGTCACCTTCGCCGTTCCGGCGTTCACATTGGACGAATAGGAAAGGTTGTACTCGATCCCTTCGCGCAGCGTCGTCCTGCCGCTGACCACCCTGACGGTGGGGTACAGGGCCTGGCCGGTGTAGGTTGCGGAGCTGAAGGAAAGGGATACGGAGCAGGCGTTGATCGAGCGGTAGGCGGGACGCACATACACCCGGGTGATCTGCCCGCTCGAGACCGTGTGGCCGTGGGTGTCCCGGTAATTCGCGGTCTTATAATGCATGACGCAGCCGCTCACATTGCCTTCCACCGCCATGCCGTTTCCGTCCCAGATCCCGACGTGCACATATTTTCTCGTCCCGTTGCAGTAGTAGAAGACGAAGTCGCCGCGCTGCGGGCTGGACACGCGCTGGGCGCCGCATCTGCTGATCATCTTATTGTAGAGCGCCGTGCAGTTGCCCGTATCCGAGTCGTTGTAGGGGACGATGCTCTCGGGAATGCCTGCGAGCCTCGCGCAGTCAAGCACGAAGAACGCGCACCAGGCGTCGGGGTACTTGAACGTGCCGTTGGTCAGCCCCTTCTGGCGCATGGCCACCTGGTAGATCGCCTGGGCGTCTCCCCCGGAGAGGGAATAGCCGGTGGCAAAATTGCCCTTCCTGGAAGGAGCCGCGTGCGCTGTCCCGGCCAGCATGCCGAGGCAGAAGGCCATCATGACAAGGCACACGATGATGGGAAAGAAGGCCCTCAAGGGACGCATCGTCTCATCGTTTTCCGTGCTCATCCTGAAATCCCGTTCATCTCTTCTCATTCTCTCTCCTCCTATCTGACTTTCAGACTTTTCTGTCTTTCCTGTTGATAAGAAGAGAATAAAACAGACCGGAAAATAATTATTTCCGGCCGAGGGCCCGCCGGATATCCTCCGCCTCCAGGCTGTAGAGCCGCTCGTCGGTGATCTCGGCCATCTTCGCGAGCCTGCCGGCCTGCTCCATGACCGCCTGCTCGTAGAGGTTGCGCACCTCGCGCCCGTTGGCGAACCCGGCGTCCCGCTCCTCGTACCGATTTGTAAAATGCGCCGTCAGCAGGGCAAGGGCCTCCTCCGTCACATGGTACCCGTCCTTCCCGCTCATGCTGCCGAAGATCTGCACCAGCTCCTCCGGCGTGTAATCGGCAAAGCGGATGAACTTGCTGAACCTCGACTTAAGCCCCCGGTTGGAATTTAAGAACCGCTCCATGGGCTCCGGGTAACCCGCCGCAATGACGATGAAGGCGTCCCGGTGATCCTCCATCGCCTTGACCAGGGTATCGACGGCCTCGTAGCCGAAATCGCTGCCTGAACGGTTCACGGTCAGGGAATAGGCTTCGTCGATAAACAGAACGCCGCCCATGGCTTCCTTGACCACGTTGCTGACCTTGTGGGGCGTCTCCCCCACATAGCGGCCCACCAGGCCGCTCCTGTCCACCTCGATCAGGGTGCCCTTCCTGACCACGCCCAGCTGCCGGTAGATCCTCGCCAGCAGGCGCGCCACCGTCGTTTTCCCGGTGCCGGGATTTCCCGTAAAGACCAGATGCATCGGCACGGGAAGCTTTGTGCCGCCTCTCTCCTCCCGGATCCTGCTGATCGTCAGCAGGTTGACCAGCCCCGTCACTTCCTTTTTGACCTCCGCGAGCCCCACCAGGCCCTGAAGCTGCTCCAGCAGCAGCTCCACGCCGGGATCCATGACGGACGCCCTCGCCTTGTCCACCTCCCGCACAGGCGGAAGGGCTTTGGGCCGGACGAACATGCCGCGGCTGTTCGGATTGCGGCGCACAAGGATCTTCAGCCGCCGCAGGAAGGCCCCGTGGGCGGCCTCTTCCTCCTCAGCGCTCCTGTCGTCGCAGAGGATCAGCAGGTCCCCGATGGCCGCAAAGGCGTGCTCATAGATCTGGAGGATCCGCACCTGCTCCTCTTCCGCCGCGAAGGCCGCAAACCCGTCCAGGGAGGCGGGGACGAACCTGTCCATCCCTCTTCCTGCCCGCGGGCCGCCCAGGTACCCCTTCATCACGGCGGATAAGGGCAGAAAGCCCTGAAAAACGGCGATGGCTGTCCGGATCTCCCGGACGTCCGCGCGCCCGTCCGCAAAGACGATGAACCAGGCGTAGCGCAGAAGATCCGCCAGCAGTTTATCCTTCAGATCTTCTTTCCCGCCCCGGGGACCGCTGCCCCGGGAAGCGCCGCCCCGTAAGGCGCCGTCCTGCGGGCCTTTCCCGCTGCCCGCGCGCATCTTCGCCAGCACGCACAGGTCCAGGAGATGGCTGATGCCCTCCCGGCAGGCCTCCAGCTTCTTTTTATAGTCTTCTTCCAATATATACATGTATCTTCCTTCCGGTCTGCCGGCAATCCGGCGACCATACAGCATGATCCGCATACTCCACCATGATAATGCATCCCCCGGAAGAAGGCAAGCAAAGGGCAGGCAGGAGAGGATGATCCTCTTCTGCCTGCCCTGACTTTTCTCTGTCTTATTCTGTTTTTTCTGTCCTTTTTAAAGCACCTGCGCCTTCGCGCAGAATCCCCTGGTCTTCCCGTCGATATACGCGTCCCGGGTCACCCTGACGCTGCCCTTCAGGCGGATGTCCTCGCTGGAGGCGCCGATCAGCAGAGTAAAGGTTCCCTTCTCCACCTTCCAGCGCATCTCCTCGTCGAGGAACGCGGTCTGGGAAGCCTTGAGGGCAAAGCGCACTGTGCGGGTCTCGCCCGCCTTCAGCGGCACGCGGCAGAACCCCGCCAGTTCAAAGGGCGGGCGCACCATGGAGGCCGTATCGTCGGAGAAATAGAGCTGCACCACCTCGTCGCCGTCACGGGCGCCGGTGTTGGTCACCTTAAGGGAGAGGACGATCTCCTCCTCCGGCCCGATCTCCGCCTTCTCCACCTGCAGATCATGGTAGGCAAATGTCGTGTAGCTGAGGCCGTGCCCGAAGGGATAGAGCGGGAAGGCCGTGTCGTTGATGTAGCCGTTCCGGTTGCGGATCATGCCGGTGTGCCCGGCCGCGTGGTAGCCGCTGCCCCTCGGCAGGCTGTAGTAGAGCGGGAGCTGTCCCGCGTTCCTGGCCGCCGTCACCGGCAGGCGTCCCGCCGGCGAGTACTCGCCGAAGAGGACCTTCGCGAGGGCCTGTCCGCCCATCATGCCCGGCTGCCACACCTCGAGGACGGCGTCAAAGTGGGACGCCACGTACTCGCTGGAAAGCGGTCTTCCGTCGAAGTGCAGGACCACGGTCTTTTTATGCAGGGCGTACACCGCGCGGGCAAATTCCTCCTGTCTGCCCGGGAGGCCGATGTCCGTCGAATCCACGCCCTCGCCGACCGTGGAGGTGATCCCCCAGCCGTTCTTGCCGCCCAGCGTCAGCAGGACCACGTCCGCCTCGGCGGCGATACGCAGGGCTTCCTCCATGCCGCCCGTCTCCGTGCCGGCCTTGTTGATGCCGCCGGCCCAGGTGACCTCGGTGTCCGGCAGGTACGCCGCCACGGCGTCCTTCAGGGTCATGCACTTCGTAAATTCTTTCTTCAGCCGCCGCTCCAGCCTCGGGCTGGAATCCCGGATCTGGCCGGTATAGCTCTGTTCGATATCATAGATGATCAGGCCCGGCTCCTCGAAGACCTGTCCGTCCTCCTCCCGCGCCATCGTCATATCGAGGGATGCCGGATAGCAGAAGGTGCCGAACCAGCTGCGCAGGGAGTCGGCGTGGGGGCCGATGACCGCGATCTTTTTTACGTCTTTGGAGAGCGGGAGCAGCCCCGCGCTGTTTTTCAGCAGCGTGATGCTCTCCAACGCCATTTTTTCATTGAGTTCATCCGTCGATCTCAGGTGCAGCGTCTTTTTCAGCTCGGGCAGATGGGGGTAGGGATCCTCAAAGAGACCCAGCCTGAACTTCTGCCTCAGCACGCGGCGCACCGCCTGATCGATCTCATCCATGGAGAGACGTCCGTCCTCCACGGCTTCTTTCAGCTTATAGGAAAAGCCCTTCGGCCTCGGGTATTCCACGTCAAGGCCTGCCTTTAAGGCGCGGATGCCCGCCTCCTCAAAGTTCTCCGCCACATGGAAGGGATCGACCAGCCTGTCGACCGCCAGATAATCGGATACCGCGATGCCGGTAAAGCCGAGGGCGCCGCGCAGGATGTCCGTCAGCGCCTTCTTCGAGCCCGTCACCGGCTGGGAATCCCAGTTGCAGTACGAGCTCATCACGCCGCCCAGGTCCGCCTCGGTGATGGCCGCCTGGAACGGTTTGCAGTGAATCTCCAGCAGGTCTCTCTCGGAGACGAGGTTGCGCGCCATATTCAGGCCGCCCTCCGTCACGCCGTGACCCACATAGTGTTTTTCCGTGCAGAGGATGCCGCCGCGCAGATCGTCCGTCTGCAGGGCTTTGACCATGGCCGTCGCCATCGCGGCGGTCAGGGTCGGATCCTCCCCGTAGGTCTCCGTCATTCTTCCCCATCGGTGGTCTCTCGCGATATCCACCACCGGGGAGAGGGCCTGGCGGAAGCCCACATGGAACATCTGGGCGCGGATGACCCGGGCCATCTGCGTCACCAGCTCCGGATCGAAGGTGGACGCCTGCGCCAGGGCGCTGGGAAAGACGTCCGCCTCCGTGAACTGGGCTCCCGCGCTGGCTTCGCAGTGAATCAGCGCGGGGATGCCAAGCTCTGTTTCTTCCACAAGAAAATGCTGCAGCCGATCCACATATTCCGCGATCTTCTCCACCCGGTCCGCCACCGTGAAGGCGCCCACATGGCCGATGCCATTCGGTACGTAATCCTTAAAATCGGGGATATCGTCCGTAATCGTCACCAGACAGGTGATCTGGTCGATCTTCTGTTCAAAGCTCATGCGTCCTATAAGGTCGTCCACCCGCTCTTCGACGGGCAGTGAAGCGTCCCTGTATTTCATGATCTGCAGTCCTTTCCGGAAATTGTTTATCTGTGAACCGCTGCCTCAGTGATTATGTTTCCGCAGCCTGCTGCGCGTCGATCAGCTTATTCGGGCAGATACTCGTCGACGTTCTCGGCGGTGACGATCTTGAACGGGATGAACACGTCCTCGATCTCGGCGGGATCCGTGCCGTTCATGAGAGACTCGAAGATATCCGCGCCGGCCTGCGCCTGCGCCTTCGCATCCTGCAGGGCGGTCATGGCCATCTCACCGGCCTTGATGGAGGCAAGCGCGTCGTCGCTGCCGTCGATGCCGAGGACAAGGATGCCCTCAAGGGCGTCATTGGTCTTGAGCGCCTGCACAACGCCCAGCGCGGCGTCGTCATTCTGGCAGACGATCGCGTCGATGTGGTCATAGGACATCAGGCAGTCCTCGGTGGTGCTCATGCCGAGGTCCTTGCCGTTCTTTACGTTGTACTCGTCAAGGATCTCAACATCCTCGCGGGCAGCCAGCGCATCCATCAGGCCCTGCTTGCGGTCGATGTACTGCTGGTCGTTGGGTTCGCCGGTAAAGTAGAGGATCTTCGCGCCTTCCGGGAGCGCATCCACCAGGTATTCGCCCTGCGCCTTGCCCGCTTCCACGTTCGGGGAGCCGACATAGATGTATCCCTCATAGTCGTCGCCGCCGCTGACGCTGGTCAGGAAGGAGATGTAGGGGATGCCCGCGTCGATGGCCGCCTTCAGGGCCGGTACGGAGCCGTCCAGGTCATTACTGATCGCGGAGACCACATTGGCTTCCTGTACGATGAAATCGTCGATCTGGCCGTTCTGCACGTTGGTGTCGCCGCCGGCGTCCGTGACCATGATCTCAATGCCCTTCGCCTCGGTGGCTTCCTTCAGGTAGGTACGGAACTTCGCGCAGTAGTTGTAGGTATCGCTGTTGTTCGCGAAGCCTACCAGGAAGTCCGCCGCCATCGCGCCGGTGCCGAGCGCCGCCGTCATGACTGCCGCAGCCAGAAGACCAACTGTTCTTTTCTTCATGATAAACCCTCCTTATAAGATAATAAGTTTGCTTTCCCCGTTCCGGGAAAAAGTGTGATATATCTGCACCCGCACCCCAGCGGGCTGCATTCCTCATCAGTCTGTTTACCTGCTCTTCTTATCCTCCTTGGTCATCGTATCGATGATGACCGCGCCGGCGATCAGCACGCCCTTGACGATCAGTTGGTACTGGGTGGAGACATGGAGCAGGTTCAGGATGTTGTTGATCAGGCCCACGATGATGGAACCGATCAGCGCGCCGGTCACCGTTCCGATGCCGCCCAGGAAGCTGGTGCCGCCGATGACGACCGCCGTGATCGCGTCAAACTCATAGCCGGAGCCGACGGAGGGCATGCCTGCCACCAGGCGGGCCATCAGCACGACGCCTGCCAGGCCCGTGAGGAAGCCGGACAGGGTAAAGATGATCCGCTTCGTGCGCCGGGTGTTGATGCCGGAGGCGATGGCCGTCTGCTCATTGCCGCCGATCGCGTAGATCAGCAGGCCCAGGGAGGTGTGCCGCATCAGCATGTCGATCAGCAGCACGCAGACCAGCATGATCACAACGGGCACCGGCACAAAGCCGAAGATCTTGTAATGGCCGAGCCACTCGATCTTCTCCACGCCGCTCACCGCCTGGCCGTTGGTGAACAGCTGCACCGCGCCCTTGACCACGTTGGTCGTGGCCAGCGTCGCGATAAAGGCCTGGAGTTTAAAGTGGGTGACCAGGAAACCGTTCACCCAGCCGCAGAGAGCGCCGAAGGCAAGGCCGGTGCAGACCGCAAGCGGGACGGAGCCGGTGCTGACCAGGACGCCCGCCGAGAAGCAGGCGCTGCCGGTGCAGACAAGGCCCGCGGAAAGATCGATCAGGCCGGATACGATCAGCATCTCCTCGCCGCAGGCGATGATGGTCACCACCGAGATCTGGGTCAGGATATTGATCAGGTTCTTCGGTTTGAGGAAATTGTGGTTCACCAGCGCTGATGCAGCGAACAGCAGAACAAGGATCAGCACGATGCCGTATTTCCGGTAAAACAGAGCCGCAGATTTTTTGTTTTCCTTCATTTTATTTAGCCTCCACGATCATCTTCATCACCCTGTCCTGGGTAGCTTCGCCGTGTCCGAGTATGCCTGCGACGGCGCCCTTCGCCACCACCGCGACCCGGTGGCTCATGGAAAGGACCTCCGGCATGTCGGAGGAGATCAGCAGGATGGCCATCCCCTGGCCGGCCAGTTCCGTCATCAGGTTGTAGATCTCCTGCTTCGCGCCCACGTCGATGCCGCGGGTCGGCTCATCCAGGATAAGGAGCCGGACGTTCCGCACCAGCCACTTGGCCAGCACCACCTTCTGCTGGTTGCCTCCGCTGAGGGTCCCCACCTCGGTCATGATCCCCGGCGCCCGGATGGACAGCCGGTCAAAGATCGTCTCCGACTCCTGCCGGATCCGCCCGTGGTCAAGCACGCCCTTCTTCGCGCAGAAATCCAGGTTGGGCAGCGCGATGTTGTCCTGGATGGACCGCACGCCCACGAACCCGTAGGCCGCCCTGTCCTCCGTCACCATCGCCACGCCGCTTTTGATCGCCTGGCTGATGGAGGAGATGTGCGCCTGCTTCCCGTCAATGTAGACCGCGCCGCTCTCCAGCGGATCCATCCCGAAGATGGCGCGGGCGATCTCGCTTCTGCCCGCTCCCATCATGCCTGCGAGGCCGAAGATCTCTCCGGCGCGGATGGAGAAGGAGATATCGCGGAAGACGCCGCCGCAGAGGTTCTCGGCCCGGAACACTTCGGTCTCCCCGCATTCGGGAAGCTCCGGGTAGATGTCCTCGATCGGGCGTCCCACCATCATGGCGATCATCTCATCCTGGGTGATCTCGCTGATCAGGCCGGAAGCGATCCATTTTCCGTCGCGGAGCACCGTGTACTCATCGCAGATCGCGAAGACCTCGTCCAGCCGGTGGGAGATAAAGACGAAGGCGATCCCGGTCTTTTTCAGCTCCGCGATCTTTTCAAACAGGATGCGGGCTTCCTGGCTGGTGAGGGCGGAGGTGGGCTCATCCATAATGATGATCCGGGCATTGCGCGAGAGCGCCTTGACGATCTCGATCATCTGCCGCTGCGCCACGCTTAAGTTCCCCATCTTCTCGTCCGGGTCGTAGGGCAGGCCCATCATGTCGAGCAGGGCCTGGGCGTCCGCCTTCCGCTGCTTTTTGTCGATAAAGATCTTTCCCTTTTTCGGCTCCCTGCCGATGTAGAGGTTCTCCGCGATGGTCAGCTCCGCCACGCAGCTCAGCTCCTGCGAGACGATGGAGATCCCGCGGCGGAAGGCGTCCTTCTGGTTCTTCATGCGGACCTCTCCGCCATCCATCAGGATCTGCCCGTCGTAGCTCACATAGGTGCCCGACAGGATCTTCATCAGGGTGGACTTCCCCGCGCCGTTCTCGCCGACCAGCGCGTGGACGCTGCCCGCGCGGATGGTCATGTTCACATGGTCGAGCGCCACCACGCCGGGAAACTGTTTCCCGATGTCCTTAAGCTGTGCAATCACTCGTTCTTCCAAGGCATTCCCTCCCCGACCTTTCTCACACTGCCGCGAAGATACAGGTCCGGATCGTAGTAGACGGTACGCCGCGTCCCGCCGGCCCACTCCTCTTCCTGCAGCAGCGTCACCAGTTCCTTTCCGATGAAGCTGCCCATCTCCCCGGTCGGCACCTCAACGGTGCTCAGGGGGATCTCCAGCACATCATCGAAGGGGACGTTGTCGCATCCGATCAGGGAGAGCTCCTCCGGGATGCGGATGCCGTAAACTCTGGCGCTCCGGTAGATGCCGAAGGCCATCTCATCATTCTGCGCGAAGATCGCCGTCACGCCCTGTCCCATCAGGTAGGGCAGGGCCCTGCTGCCGCCTTCCCGGGTATAATCCCCCTCGAAGACCAGCTTCGGGTCCGGTTCGATCCCCGCCTCCCGCAGCGCACGGAAATATCCCTCCAGCCGCTGCCGGCTCACCTCATAATTCTTCGGCCCGCTGACGCAGCCGATGCGCACGTGCCCGGCCTCGAGCAGGTGGCGCGCCGCCAGATATCCGGCCTTTTCGTAGTCGAAGCAGACGTTGACGCCGGGGGAAGCAAATTCGTAGCCGCCCATGGTAAAGACCGGGATGCCCAGGGCGTCTATCCGCTCGTAAAGCCTGTTGTTTTCTTCTGTCCGGTCCGGCTCGTAGGGTCTGCCCCAGATGAGGGCGCAGAGGTTCTCGGAAGCGATCTCGCTGACCAGCCTCTCCTCCTCCTCTTCGCCTGTATTCTCCGTGATATGGCCCACCACCATAAAGCCGTTCTCCCGCAGGACGCCGCTGATCACCATATACAGCTGCGCGATGTGCGGGTTGCGGATATCCTCCAGCACAACGCCGATCATCCGGGAAGGACGCCCGGCAAGGCTTGCCGCCGCGTGGTTCGGCCGGTAATTCATCTTTTCCGCCGTCTCGCGGATGCGCTTTACCGTCTCCGGCTTCAGCCGGCATCGTTTATCACCGAGCGCCATGGAGACCGACGCGCACGAGACGCCGCAGGCCTTCGCCACGTCCCTGATCGTCACACGCATCCGGCTTCCTCCCCGCCGCGCGCTCCTGCCGTCTCCCGCAGTCCGGCTTCCTCCCGCAGTCCTGCTGCCGCCGCAAGAAGCGGGTCGCCTTCACGCACATACAGCGGAAGATCAAAATAATCCCAGGTTTCCTCATACCAGCGCCCGCCGTCCAGCGCCGTGCCGTCCAGCAGATGGACCCAGCGCCCTTCGGGCAGATACCAGCTTTGCCTGCCGTCCGGGGAAAAGACCGGCGCCACGAGAAGCCGGTCGCCCAGCATATACTGCCGGTCAAGGTACGCCGCGGCAGGATCATCCGGAAATACCATGTGCATCGGCCGCATGACGGGCAGTCCCTTCTCATGCGCTTCCAGGGAAAGTTCCTTTAAGTACGGCATCAGCCTCTCCTTCAGCCGGACAAAGAAGCGCAGGACAGCCGAAGCCTCCTCGTCATAGCGCCACGGGACCCGGTAGGATCCGGACCCGTGCAGGCGGCTGTGGGAGGAGAGCAGCCCGAAGGCCACCCACCGCTTGTACAGATCCGCCGTCCCGTCGTCCTCAAAGCCGCCGATATCGTGGCTCCAGAAGCTGAACCCGCTGTCCATCAGGGAAAGGCCGCCCCGCAGCGTCTCCGCCATGGAAATGTACTGGCTGGTGGAGTCGCCGCCCCAGTGGACGGGGTACTGCTGTCCGCCCGCGGCGGCGCTGCGCGCAAACAGGACCGCCTCCCCCTCGCCCTTCTCCCGCTGCAGCAGTTCAAACACGCAGCGGTTGTACAGCAGGGTATAGTAATTGTGCATCTTCTCCGGGTCAGAGCCGTCATGCCAGACCACGTCGGTGGGGATGCGCTCGCCGAAGTCCGACTTGAAGCAGTCCACCCCCATGTCGGTCAGGGCCTTCAGTTTTGCCTGGAACCAGGACCAGGCGTCCGGGTTCGTAAAGTCCACGATCCCCATGCCGGCCTGCCACAGATCCCACTGCCAGACCCTGCCGTCCTTTCTCCTGACCAGGTATCCGGCGTCCATCGCCTCCTTAAAGAGGGGCGATTTCTGCGCGATGTAGGGATTCATCCAGACGCAGATCTTCAGGCCCCGCTCATGGAGCCGGCGCAGCATTCCCTCGGGATCCGGGAACATGTCCCTGTCCCAGACGAAATTGCACCACTCAAAGCCCTTCATCCAGAAGGTATCGAAATGGAAGACGGAGAGGGGGATATCCCTTTCCTTAAAGCCGTCGATGAAGGAATTCACCGTCTTCTCGTCATAGTCCGTCGTAAAGGAGGTGGTCAGCCAAAGCCCGTAGGACCAGTCGGGCAGAAGGGGCGCCCGCCCCGTCAGGGCGGTGTACCGCTCCATGATCTCCTTCGGCGTCGGCCCGTAGATCACGAAATACTCGAGCTCCTCATCCTCCACGGAGAACTGGACCGTCTCCACCTTCTCGCTTCCCACCTCAAAGCTCACCTTGCCGGGGTGGTTCACGAACACGCCGTAGCCCCCGCTCGTATAGTAGAAGGGGATGCTCTTGTAGGCGATCTCGCTGGCGGTGCCGCCGTCCTCATTCCAGGTATCGACGGTCTGCCCGTTCTTCACGAAGGGCGTAAACCGCTCGCCCAGGCCGTAGACCAGCTCGCCGACACCGAGGTCAAGGCCGGTCACCAGGAAGTTCCTCCCGTCCCGGTGATGCATCATGCCCATGGTCTTTCCCGGAATGCGGGTCAGCTGTTTCCCCTGCGCCATAAAGCGCACCTGCGGTCCCGCCTTCGGGATCTCCAGGGAGAGCTCGCCCGAGGAAAAGATCCAGGCCTCATCCGTCTCGGAAAGCGCGGCCTTCCTGCCCGGGCACCCGCCCAGCGCAAAGGCCGGCGTCTTCACGTAATTGCCCATGTGATTGGTCATGCGCACGCCCAGCACGCCGTCCATCGGCGCCGTCAGGGTAAAGGTCATCATGCCGATGTTCAGCGTGTCCCCCCTGCCCCGGATCTCCCGGTAGGGGCCGTAGGCGCGCACGGCCTCATCGCTCTCCTCCACGCAGTAAAACCCTCTCACGTACTCCGGCGTAAACTCCTCTTTGGTCAGCCAAAACCCATTGGTAAACTTCATTGCGACGCTCCCTCACGCTCCATAGTTAAAACGCTTAACTTCCCAATAAACAGATATTCCCGGAGATTAGCCGCTGCTGTTCCCGGGAAAATGGTTTCGTAATTGTCGGATTTATTTGTGCTGTCTGCTGAATAATCTGATTTAATCTTTAATTTTATTATAATGTTTGCCGTCCTGATGTCAATATCATAACCGCGCGCCGTTTCTTTTTGTGACATATCGCCTATGTCCCGGTCTGGTTAACCGTTTCAACCCGGCTCCATTTTAGCGATTTGCTAAAGAGGTTGTCACTGGGCCGAAAATCAGCTATCATTACCTTATCAGAAGACCTGTACATCAGAAAACCTGTTCACCAAGCAGAAAGGAGGACGCCATGAATGAATGTCCATCCTGCGGCGCGTCGCTGCACTACGATATCCCTTCGGGACAGCTCGTCTGCACACGCTGCGCCAGCGCCTACGATCCTGTCTCCTACGACCGGACCCACGCGCAGGAATCCGGCACAGGGCATTTCGAGGCCAATAAACTGACCTGCCCCAACTGCGGCGCCGAAATTCTCGCCGCCGACAACTCCGCGGCCGAATACTGCAGCTACTGCGGCAGCTTTGTCATGCTCAGCAGCGAAGCCTGCAGCGAAGAGACGCCGGACGGGATCATCCCCTTCAAGATCGATAAGGAAAAATGCAAGAAGATCTACGCCGACAGGCTCCGCCACCATATCTTCGCCCCGAAGGAGCTGCGCGACCCCGAGTACCTGAACCGGTTCTGCGGCTTCTATATCCCCTACTGGGTATTTGATATCGGCTTTGCCGAAAATCCGCGCATCAGCGGCACCAAATCCCACCGGGAAGGCGACTATATCATCGAGGAGAATTTTTCCGTCACCGGCGATCTTTCCGCCGGCCTGGACGGCGTCGTCTATGACGCCTCCTCTTCCTTCGACGACAACATCAGCGCCTCCGTCGCGCCCTTTAAGACATCCTCCATGGTGCCCTTCACCCCGTCCTACCTGTTCGGCTTTTACGCCGACACCGCGGATGTGGACAAGCGCCTCTATACGGATGACGCGGTGGAGCTTGCGGAGACGACCGCGAAGGAGAAGATCCTCTCCCAGTACGTCGATCACGACCTGCATGTGACCTTCAGTTACGTAGACGCGCATCTGAAGCGGTCGAGGCGGGCCCTGCTGCCCGTGTGGTTCCTCACCTGGAGAAAGGATGACCGCGTCGCCTACAGCGTCGTCAACGGCGAGACCGGAAAGATCTACTCGGAGATCCCGCTGGATACCCGGCGTTTCCTGCTGGGCTCCCTCCTTCTTGCCATCCCGCTCTTTGTTCTGCTTAATCTCCTGCTGACCGTGACCGCCACGACGACAATGCTGCTCTCCGCCTTCCTGGCCCTGATCGGCTTCCTCTTCTACGAAGCGCAGATCCAGACCACGGTCGACCGGATCGAGAATGTCGGAAACCGCGGCGCCGCAGGGCAGCAGGTCAAACGCAGGGGCATGTCCGGCCTGCTGAAGGCCATGCGGAGCGCGTCCCTGCGGACGCTGACCGCCATCGCGGTCACGCTGCTGCTGATCCTGCTTGCCTACGCCTGCGAGAATGACTATCTCGGGCTCTTCTACCCCGTACCCGTCATCCTGGCGGCTGGCCTGATCGTCTGGCAGGCCATCCAGACCAAGGTCATCGCGGGCAGGGAGGTCAGCCCGGTCCTTCTGCCGGCTGCCGGCTCATTCATCGCGGCAGCGGCCGTCGTGATCGTCGCCGTCATGAACCCGCCCTACGACTACTGGTACTACGGCGGGGCCATGGTCGCCTTCGCCGGCACGGCAGCGACGCTCCTTGCCGCCATCCTGCATTACAACACCGGCGTGACCAGGCAGGTCCCGAACTTCTTTACCAAAGGAAAGGAGGAGAGGATATGAGAAACAGCATCACATCCCG
This sequence comes from uncultured Lachnospiraceae bacterium, assembly GCA_946618155.1. GTDB lineage: Bacteria > Bacillota > Clostridia > Lachnospirales > Lachnospiraceae > CAMOKZ01. Next base: position 17,047 of record CAMOKZ010000011.1, read on the forward strand.
CAGGAAGAGCCGCCCCGGCGGCGCCTTTGTCCGGTCCTTCCTTCTTCCCCTGCTGGTGCTCATGGCAGGCATCCTCTTCTCCCCGCATGCGGCGGTAAGATGCCTTGCAGACACGCTGGAGTGGACCAATGAGGAGACCGGCTTCGCGGTCTATCTCGAGGATCAGGCGGATCTGCTGACCGGGGACCAGGAAACAGCGCTTCTGGAAAAAATGAAGGAAGTATCCGCCTACGCCGGAGCGGCCTTTGTCACAACGGACCAGAATTACGGTTCGGCTCCCGACTACGCGGAAGCCCGCTTCAGGACCTTTTACCGCGACTCTTCCGCTGTCCTCTTCCTGATCGATATGAGCAACCGGAAGATCTACATCTTCAGCGACGGAGCGGCTTACCAGACCATCACGAAGACCCGCTCGCGGGTCATCACCGACAACGTATACACCTACGCCTCCCGGCAGGATTACCTTGGCTGCGCGGCGGAGGCTTTCTCCCAGATGCGGACCCTCCTGGAGGGCGGAAAGATCGCGCAGCCGATGAAATACATCAGCAATGCGCTGATTGCTCTTCTCCTCTCCCTTCTGCTCTGCTATATCTTCGTTCTGCGCACGGCTGCCAACAGCCGCGCGACAAAGCAGGAGATCCTCGGCGCGGCGGCCTGGACCTGCACGATGGCAGGCGTCTCCCGGCAGCTCACGTCTACGCACAGAAAATACAGTCCCAGAAGCCATGACAGCGGCGGAGGCGGCGGTGGCGGCGGCGGTTTCTCCGGCGGCGGGGGAGGCGGAGGCTTCTCCAGCGGCGGTGGCGGCGGCCACAGTTTCTAAGCACAAAAATGTTAACGACCATATTCCTGATCTATTCAAACTGAGGAGGTAATCAATAGCATGGCACTGATCAATTGCCCGGAATGCGGGAAAGAAATCAGCGATAAAGCACCGGTCTGCATCCACTGCGGCTATCCGCTGCACCAGGAAGGCGCCGCGGGCTGGGATCCTGCCCGGGCAGACGCCTCCGGCGCCCCGGCGCCGGCAGGTCCCCAAGGCACCGCTCCCCTTACCCGGGGCACCCCGCCCAGGACCGAAGCCGAGCTTCGCGCCGAAGCGGAAAAGGCCGGCGTATCCCTGGAGGGCGCCTGCCCCATCTGCGGCACGGACCGCTGGGCATTTTCCCGGAACGTCATTGAATGCCCTGTCTGCGGGTACAGGCCCCTGGAAGCTGAGGAATAAACAGGCAAAAAAACTGCCGCGCGGCGTATGCGCATCACGCCGCGCGGCATTCTTTATGCCTTCTCTTTGCTATTTGTACTCTATACTTTGCTTTTTGTCTTTATCCTGCCTTTTTATGATTTGTACAGAATGATCGGATAGTTCGTCCCGCAGTAGGAGTAGATCATCGCCGCCGCGTAGGTCGGCAGGTTCACGCAGCCGTGGGATCCGTAGGTTTTGTAAATGGTTCCGCCGAAGGATCCTCTCCACTTCGCGTCGTGCAGGCCCTGGCCGTCGCAGAAGGGCATCCAGTAATCTACGTCCACGTCCCAGGTCTGCTGCCCGCTGCCGCCCTGGCCCACCAGGTTGGCAGGGCTCTGCTTATAGGGGATCGCGAAGGCGCCGTCCACCGTCTCTCTCTCCTGGGTCGGCAGCCCGGTCACGACATCCGTCTCCACCACAAGACCGCCCTCATAATACATCCACAGATGCTGGGCCGTCAGATCCACCTCGATATAATACCCGTTCAGGTCATCCCTGCCGTCCCGGCTGTAGCCCGAGATCGAGTAAACGGGCTCGCGCCTGACCTCCCCGCCTGTCTCCAGATCCTCCAGGAGCTGGAAATACTCGCCGTCATAGTCGATCCGGTACCCGTACTCGTTGCGCGGGATCTGGATGGAATAGCCGTAGGAGGTGTGGAAGGTCCGCTCTTCGTACACCGTATTATACCGGGAAGCGAGATCGTAGATGAAGTTGTACATCGTCTCCTCATCCAGCCTCGTCCCCTCCTCATCCGAGCGGATCCAGGTGCGGATGGTATCCCAGCCGATCTCCTCTGTCTTCGATCCGAATTCGTAGATGATCTTCGAATCCACGTATTTGGAGAAGGCCGCCTCCTTGGCGACAAGATCCGGATCATCCTTCGTGATGACCGGCTTCTTGTACATGTCCTCCGTGATCTCCACGGAAATGACCCCGCCCTGCGAAGAGAGCGCGCTCTCAGCGACTGTATCCTTCACCATGGTGCGCAGCTGAGAAGAATCAAATTCCGTGCCGTAGACCTCCGGCACGATGTAGGCGTCCTCCTCATCCGTCACGATGTAGGCGTCCTCCGTCTTTACGCGGGGCGTGAGCAGATTGTCCTCGCTGACCATTTCGGAAAGCTTCTGCTCGTCAAGGACGAGCGCGGCCTCCAGGGTGTAGTCCTTCGACCCCAGCAGATGCAGGGGGAAGAGCTTGCGCTGGGAAGAGACCATGCTCCGCATCTCTTTCTGCAGGTCCGCCATATCCAGGGAATACCCCAGGTCCGCCAGCGAGAGGGAAAGCTCCATATCCGTCCCCTCGTAGAAATTCACGAAGGTCGTATCGCAGATATCCGAAAGCTGGGCGCTGGCTTCCTCCACCGTCTGCCCGCTCACATCAAAGTGATTGACCGAGGAAAAATGATAGAAGCGTCCGTCCATTTTGGAAACGTAAAGCATGTTTCCGACAAACACCGCCGCGACAAGAATCAGCGCGGTCAGCACGCCGCGCAGGATGCGGTCACTCAGATGCCGCTTCTTTTCCCGTCCGTTCCCGCCGCCGATCCCATTTCCGCCTCTGCCGCCTGCCTCTTCTCCCATGCCTTCCTGTCCGTTTGCTGCCGTATCGGCTCTGCGCGCACGGCTGCGCCTCCCGCCGGAAGCAGTATCTCCTCCGCCGGAATCCGGATCACCAAAATTATCTCCATCTGTATCGGTCTGCCGAAGGCTGCGCTCCGCAAATGTCCTGCGCACGCGCTCCTGCAGCTCCGCTCTAGTCTCGTCGTCTCTGTGATCAGCCATACTTAGCCCCCTTGTCTTTACACGTCATCCATTATACCAGATATTGGAGGCGCCTGCCGCTACTTAAGAAAATTTTAAAGAATAGCATTTCCGGTTGCCGGCAGGAGTGCGGCAGGGTACACTGAACTTATAAAACCTGCCGGGATGGG
>CAMOKZ010000012.1 GCA_946618155.1 uncultured Lachnospiraceae bacterium
AATGAATGATGCCTTCCTCATGGGCGCGGACGATATCTTCCGGCAGCAGAAGCCTGCGCGTCAGGTCCTTGCTGACTTCGCCGGCCATGTAGTCGCGCTGCGTGGAATTGATCACGGGGTTCTTGTTGGAGTTTTCCTGCTTGACCTCCTCGTTGGCCTGGTCGATCAGGGCGAGGATCCCGTTGTCCGTCGTATTGGACTTTCTGGTCAGCTCTCTTCTGTAGCGGTAGCGTACATACTTCTGCGCCACCTCATAGCCGCGCATCTCCATGATGCCCGTCTCCACCAGGTCCTGGATCTCCTCCACGCTCAGCGCCCTGCCGGCGTGGCGCGCCTGCTTCTCAATTTTTTCCGCGATCGCGAGGATCTGGTACTCGTTCAGCTGATGCAGCTTGTCGACTTCCTGGTTCGCCTTCTTGATGGCGTTGACGATCTTCTCCACATCGAAGTCGACTTCCTCGCCGCTTCGCTTGATTACACGCATTCTTACTGTTTCTTCCATAACTCTCTCCCTATCACTATATATGGTTTTATCCCATAAAAATCATACCAGATTTGGTGCATTAGATATCATACACCATCGTACTGGAAAAGGAAAGAGCCAACAGCTCACCCGCATGTAAAAAAAACGGGCTCGGCATCGCTCCATTTTTGTATGGATTTAATAATCGCCTTCCCGGGCCCGCAGGAGCCTCCATCTGGCGGCGCCTTCCTCCGTAAAAGTATCGTACGGAGCGAAGCGGACAAGGCTTCCTTCGCTGTCCGCCCCGGCTTCCAGCCCTGCCGCGGTCTCGTCGTGTCCGTGGATGATCACCGTATCGTCCCCGCAGCTGCGGATGCGGAACAGCTGCCAGGGATCGCCGCCCGGCTCGCCAAGGCCGATCAGTCCGCTCTCCGGGTCAAGGACCGCGCACCTGTCCGGACTCGCTTTGGGGATAAGCCGGTAGAGCGCCCCGTCCTCCCCCGCGGGCGCAAGGGTAAAGACCGCGTAGCTGTCCCAGACGTCTTCCCAGACAATGATCTTCTCTTCCTCCCGGGAAACGCACCAGTTCATGGTCTCTTCCCCGGCCCAGGCGATATGCCAGTCTCCGGTAAGCCCGGTGATCAGACTTCCCGCCTCCGGGGCAGGTTGTCCGTCTGCGGGGGCGTTTTGCCCGCCAGGAGCCGCCGTCTCCCCGGTGGTCCCGGCCTGCTCCCCGGCGAAGCTGTTCTCCGGCACGGATCCTCCTCCGCTGCTGATGCAGAGGAAGAAAAATGCCATGATCCCGGCCGCTGCAAGAAGAGCGCAGAGCGGTCCGGCTATCCTGCCCCCTGCCGGCATGCGGGCGGGCAGTGCGCAGGCAAGCTCCTCCGCGGACGCCCAGCGTCTGGCCGGATCTGTCTCCAGCGCCTTGCAGAGGACGGCGTATTCCCGTCCCGACATTTTCCCGCGAAGACCGGCAGCAGGTCCCGGGGCCTCTCCTTCCGCACGGTCAAGGGAATCCGCAGGCTTTATGGCCGACAGGCAGAAACAGACTGTCGCGGCAAAGGAATAGACATCCGTCCAGGGACCCGTTCTTCCCCCTGCCCGGCACTGTTCCGGCGGCGCATATCCCTTTTTGTATGCCTCCGGCCACACCTGCCCCGGCAGCGCGGCAGCCCCGAAATCCATCAGGACAGCTCTCCCGTCTGGGAGGACCATGATATTTTCCGGGCTCACGTCCCGGTGGACCAGGCCGAACTGCTGGATCTTGACCAGCGCGCCGAGCACCGGGGAGAGCAGGTCCATCGCCCGGTTCCAGGTCAGCGGCCCGTTCTTTTTGACGTACTCCTGCAGCGTCATGCCGCACAGATACTCCATGACGATATAAGCAGTCCTATTTTCCTCAAAGTGGTCGCGCACCGTCACTGTCCCCTGCACATCCTGTCCGTCCAGCATGGCCAGCACGCGGGCTTCGCGCAGGAATCCCGCCCGCAGCTGCTCCATCAGGTCTCTGTCCTTCATCCCGCACGATACCCACAGGTCCTCCTCCCGGCTGCAGATCTGCCGGGGGAACAGTTCCTTCACGGCCAGGACCGTCTCCAGCCGGATATCCATCGCGATGTAGGTGATCCCGAAGCCGCCCTCCCCGACCGATCTCCCGATCAGGTACTTGCCTGCGAGCACGGTGCCGGGCGGCAGATGATGCTTCGGCGCCGCATAGGACGATGCGGTAAACCCGCACACGCTGCAGGTATCTTCGCCCTGGGCCTTGCGGCGCATGCACCCGGGGCAGATTCTCTCCTTCAGCATTTCCTGCTCCTTCCCGCTCCGGCCGCTTCCCGCAGCCTGCGGAAAAACATGGGCCTGTCAGCAAAAAACATCCGGACCGCCCTGACGATCAGGCAGGGACGCCGCGCAGGGATCTTCCCGTCCCGGCCCCCGCTGCCGCAGGCCGCTTCCTGATCCGCCTTTGCGGCGCGCCTCTCCCGCACCTGCGCTGCCAGGTCGCGGATGCAGATCGAAGCCTTTCCACCGTATACCCGGTCATCCTCCCTTGTACAGGCAAAGGCCATCCAGTCTGCCGGGGCGCCGTCCGCAAGAAAGGTCTCCCACGCCAGAGAGGCTGCTATGGGCGGCGGAATAAGCAGCCCTGGGGAAGGCAGCCTGTCCAGAAGGTCCAGGAAGCGGCCGGCAAGGGAGAGCGCTCCCTCGCGCATGGCCTGCACCGCAAAGTTTTCCGCTGAGTACTGTCCGCGCACGTCCCCTCCCGCATCCGCGCTCTGCGCAGGCTCTGCGAGGGCAAACTCCCGCAGCAGTCCCGGGCAGTCAGGCGCGGTGCCGTAGCAGGTCTCTATGGCAAACTCCCCCGCCTCCTGCCTGAAACCGGACTCCGGCTGCCGGTCGTGCAGGTAGAGCACATCCAGCCGTTTGCCTGTCAGGAAGCATAGGGTCTCCGGTATCCGCCCGCTGTATCCGGTATCAAAGAGGATGTCCCCGCTGCGAAAACAGGAGAACTCTTCTTTCAGTCTTCTGACCGCGTCCTGATGCAGGGACGGACAATACAGGTTTTCGAGGAACCAGCCGACCACCCTGGTGAGGGCAGCCCTGTCCGCCATTTTCCTGTCCGGCACTATCCCGCTTTCCGCCAGCATCTGCCTGAGCGCGCCCGGCGCCATGCCGCGCATGGCAAAGGAGAAAAGGGAGAGCAGAGACAGCGGCGTGTGTGCCCCCGGGTCGCAGGGCGGGTCAAAAAAGTCCGCAGGCGTACGCAGCATGGCCGGCAGAAGGGTGCGCCGGGATGCCCGCACATAATCCGTCTCTGCCTCAAACAGGCCGTGCCGCTTAAGGAGCAGGCAGACCTCCCGCACCAGGTAGCCGTCCCTGCCCAGAAACACAAGTCTCCGGCCGGGTTTTTCCTTCATTCTGGCCCTCAGCCAGAAGGCAAGGCCAAGAAGATGCATGCCGAAGGGATAGCTGCCCATAAACCACGGGTCCGCATTCAGATCGCTCTCCTCAAGAAAGCTCCGGTAGGGATCGTCAAAAAAGGAGCCGGCAGCCAGCGCCAGCAGCATCCGGACGCCGGGATGGGACTGGGCGGGTTCATCCCCGCCAAACCAAATGCCGCGGCGATGCCCGAGGGCTCCGCAGCGGTTTACGCAGCAGCCGCTGATCCGGTTCTCGAACACTTCCGCGGATGCAGGCAAAAACAGGGCGCGCACCTTTGCCCGTCCGCTTCCCGTCATGTCGCTTCCCCAGGAATCTCCGATGTGCAGTACCTGCCGCGGTGCAAAGCCGCAGACCGACAGCGCTTGGGAGAACAGGCCGCCGGTTCCCTTGCGCCGGCCGCAGGCGCCGGAAAGAAAGATCCTCTCGTACCCGGTGATCCCCGCTGCCGCAAGCATCTTCTCCACCACCTCCTGCGTCAGGTACATGTCGGAAAGCAGGATGATCCGCTTCCCCGCGGCCCGGGCAAGCGTAAACAGTGCTTTGCCGCTTTGCCTAGGGGCGGAAACAGATATCTCCAGGTCTTCCTCCATCCTGCGCATCCCCGCCGCGATATCCTCCGGCACTTGGAAATGCGCAGTCAGTTCCCCGTAGATCTCTTCGATCGTGATATCTTCCCGCCCATCCCGGGCCGCTGCCGCCTTCTCCCTCGCCCTGTCTTCCGCTTCCCTTCGCAGAACGCTGAACCTTGCCCCGCCCCCGCAGGCTTTTGCAAAGACCGGGTCAAGCTGGAGGAAGAGATCCTCCGGCCGGTAAAAGGGCCGGACCAGCAGGGTATCAAAGATATCGAAGCTGATCACCGGCTCATCGCCCTGCGCGATCTGCTCTTTGAGATAGGCAAGCCCGCCCCGGTACGGCGCGCGGATACTCTCGAAATAGTATTCTCTTTCGATCCCGGAAAGATCCGCCGTCTGCCGGAATTCATCCAGCCGGCTGCGGCACTCGTCGTAACGGGACGGACCGAAGTGCTGCTGTTCCAGAAGGTGGCGCCACATCCGTGCAAAATGTGTCTTCCCCCTGTCAAAGAGCGCGAGGTATTTCTCCTTTGCCCCCTGGCTTTCCAGGAAGTCCCAGGCAAAGCCGAAGGCGAGCTGCAGATCGGCGATCCCGGCAAGGTACCTGTCCGGCGTCATGACCGCGGCGTTTGTCGCCGCCCCGCTGCGGCTGCAGTAAAAATAAGGATCGCCCAGACTGCAGGCCGCCTTCCCGGCAAACCAGAACAGGACGGTGGAGAAAGCAACATCCTCCGCCATGACCAAATGAGCTTTCATCTTCTGCCAGAAGGGCAGTCCCCTGCTGATCAGCGAGCGGCGGTAGATCTTATTCCAGACCGTATGCCAGGCGTAGCAGCCCAGCTCCTGCCCGAAAAAGCGCTCCCTGATCTCCTCTCCCGTCAGCACATCGAAACGCAGGGAAGCCTCGTGCAGCGGATAAAGATACCGCTGCTGCCCCTCTTCCCTGACGGTCCGCCCGATCACCATATCCGCGCCGCTCTCTTTTGCCTTTTCCATCAGGCCGCGGTAAAAGTCAAACCCGATATGGTCATCGCTGTCGACAAAGCCGATGTATTCGCCGCGGGCGCAGGCAAGTCCCCTTATCCTGGCCGTGAAAAGGCCCTCATTCGTTTTCCCGTCCAGATATCTCACCCGGGGATCGGCGGCCATAAAGCGCCCCGCGATCTCCCCGATGTTTCCCCCTGAGCCGTCATTGACGATGATCAGCTCAAGGTCCTTGAAGCTCTGGGCGAGGATGCTGCGGATGCACCGCTCTGCGTATGCTTCCGTATTAAACACCGGAACGATCACTGATAACCCTGTCATGCCGATATTCCTCCAGCCTCTTCTCCAGCTTGCTGATATACCGGTCCTTTGCCTTTGTATCAGCGGCGTAGCGCTGCAGATGCTCCTCTTTGATCCTGACCTGTCCCTGCAGATCCCGGATATAGGCCTCCGCCTGCTGCAGCTGATAGCTCACCTGCCTGATCCTGGCTTTGGTGACCATGTCATCCAGGTTGATGTTTTTCTGGTACCGGGATATCCTGGCCTTCCTGCGGAACTGCCCGCACATCCCGGGGTCCATAAAGACCAGGCCGAGCCCGCCGCTGAAGGGAAGGATCGCCGTCCCCTTCCGCACACGGCAAAGCTCCATCCAGAACGTTCTGGAACCGAGTTCCTGCCCGCAGAAGAGATCCTCGCCAACATCGTGGAACAGAATGACGCCGTCCGGCTTCATCTTCGGCAGCCACATCTCATAGTCCCGCTTCACATCGTGATACCAGTGGGATCCGTCGATGTGCAGAATATCCACCGATGCATCCGCAAATCGTCTGCACATTCGCTCAAACCGTCCGCAGTACATGTGGACATTCTGTTCGAAAAAGCTGCGCTTCAGCACTTTCCTGAACAGCCCGATCACATCTTCCTTGTGGTCATAGACGGTAAAGTCATCCCCCGCCCAGGTATCCACGGCAAAGAACTCTGTATTCAGGCTGCCATCCCGGATGGCCTGCAGGAAAGCAAAGGTGGAGCATCCGTAATGGCTGCCCAGCTCCACGATCCGCTCCGGCTGGTACCACCGGACAAAGTCGTAGGCAAACCGCCTCAGCCCCGACCAGGGGGCGTACCGGTAAAGATAGGGGTGATACATGTCGCTTTCAAACATCGGGTCATAGTAGATCCATTCTCGCTCTGCTCTCATTCTCGATCTTCTCCAACATTGCTGACCTGCAGGCCGCTCATTGCTCTGTTAAAGAGTCCGTACACCACGGTCCCGCCTGTCACGTTGACAAGGTGGACCGCGCTGTTGACCCAGCACTGCTCTGTCTGGGAAAGGACAGCCGTCCCTGTCCCGATCCCCAGGGTGATAAAGTAATCCCCGTCCCTGACCAGGGGCCAGCGGACAAAGAATTCGGCAGTGCTTTCCCCTTCCTTCAGGGTTGTCAGGCCGAAACCGCTGGTCAGGGAAGTCTCGCCGAACACCTCTGTCCCGTGCCTGTCCAGCACCTGATAGCCGATGATCAGGTCCTGTGCCGCATGGTCTGTGCGGATCAGCAGGCGGAAATGCAGCAGGCTGCCGGGCCTGATCGTCTCTCCCTGGGGGACGCCGTCGCATGTCCAGGCGAAGGCGGCGATCTTCATGTCCATCTTCCCGCTCAGCTGGCCGGCTTTGGGGTACTGCCAGTTCTTCGCGGCGCTAAAGGGCTCTTCCCGCTCCGGGTCGAGGAGCCGGCCGCTCTCCATCAGCTGCCGGTTTTCCACTTCCCCCTGCCGGATCCGGCAGTAACAGGTCACCGCCTCCCGCGGTTCCCCGTCGTACACCAGCACGCCCCTGCTGAGCACCAGGATCCTGCCGCAGAATTTCGTCAGGGTATTCATGTCGTGGGAGGCGATGATGACCGTAGCATGGGCCTTCATCTCCTCCAGACGGGCAATGCATTTTTTCTGAAAGAAAATATCCCCCACGCTGAGGGCCTCGTCGATCAGCATGATATCCGGGCTTACACTCATCGCGACCGCAAAGGCGAGGCGCACGAACATGCCGGAGGAATACTTCTTGACCGGCTGGTCGATAAACCTTCCGATATCCGCAAAGGAAAGGATCTCTTCCAGGACCGCCTTCGTTTCCCGGTCGGAAAACCCTGCCAGCGAACGGCTGAGAAAGATATTCTCGCGGCCGGTATACTCCGGGTGGAAGCCGGCGCCGAGCTCAAGGAGGGAGCTGATGCGTCCCCGCGTCTGCAGCTCGCCTCCCGTCGGCCGCAGCACCCCCGCCAGGATCTTGAGGAGAGTCGATTTTCCCGCGCCGTTAAGCCCGATCAGGCCGACGCACTCTCCCTTTCCGATGGAAAAGGACACACCCCGCAGCGCCGCAAAGGCGGTATGGAACGATCTTCCGGAAAAGCTGAAGGCTTCCCGGATCTTGTCCTGTTTTGCCGCGTACAGGGGATATTCTTTCGAAAGGGCCCGGACCCTGATCACCCAGTTTTCTTTTTCCTGTCTATAATTCATCTGCAAAGTAAGGGCGAAGCCGCCAAAATACCGCTGCCGCAGCCATCCAGACCGCTGCGCAGATCCCCCAGAACCAGAGTCCCCGGTCCGGCCGCTTCCAGAACGCGGGCCCGCCGAAGAGGCTGTCCCGGCAGCCTTCCGTGATATAACAGAAGGGATTTTTCTCAAGCACGGCGCGAACTGGGCCCAGCGGAAGCTCTTCCAGATCCCAGACGATGGGCGTCGTCCAGAAGCCCGCCTGCAGCAAAAGTCCGGTGAGGGAAAGATTGTCCCGGAAAAAGACGGTAACGGCGCCAAGCAGGTAGCAGCAGGCCAGGGCCAGGCAAAATCCAGCCGTCTCATAGTAGACCAGCTGGATGGCGTCCGGCCGCAGGGCGCTCTCCTCCCCCGCCGCGGCAAAAACAAGAATCAGCATAAACACAAGGTGGACGGCAAAGGAGCCCGCCGCCTTTACAGCGGGAAGCAGGTGTACGGGGAAATTCATCTTTTTTACCAGGGCGCTGTACTGAAGCAGCGCGCCGCACCCCTGGGTGAGCGCGTCAGAGAAAAAAGCCCACGGGATATAGGCCGCGGCGAACCACAGAAAATAGGGGACCTGACGGACCGGCGGATTGCGGAACCCTTCCGCAAACACGACGCGGAAGATCAGCAGCGTCATCGCCGGCATTGCGAAGGCCCACAGGCACCCGCCGATCGAACCGGCATAGCGCAGCCGGAGATCATGGATGACCAGATGCCCAAACAGCCGGATTTTTTCTCTCATCTGCTTTATCTCCGTTTTCCTGAAACTGCCTGACCAGGTCATCGGTCCGCTCCCTGCTGCAGAGCAGGTCGCGCAGTACGCTCCAGGCCGCTTCCCTGCTTACCGTAAGGCCGCAGGTCTTAAGATAAGGCTTAATATCCCCGGCAAAAGCCAGGATCCCCTCCCGGACCTCCAGACTGCTGCGGCCATATGGCGCGCTGCTGCGCAGCCGGAAGATCGTTTTACCGTTCTCCCGGCTGCCGTAGCGCAGCAGGGTGGGCCGCGGAGAGGAAAACAGCTTTTCCAGGCAGAACACCTGTCTGCGGTCAAGGGGGAGCCCGCATTCTCTGTCTGTCCTCTCCTTATCGTCGCCGAACAGCCAGGTATGCAGTATCCCGGTCTCCTGCCAGATTCCGGACTGCCATGTTCTGGTCCCGGCCATCAGCGCGCCATGCACTTCCATCGCCTTATTCTGCGAAGCCGCGAACAGGCGCAGGTGTCCGAGGGCGGAGCCGTGCCAGCCAAGGTCCACGACACAGACCCTTTTCTTTCCGTCCAGAAGGCGGTCAAGATAGGCAAGGCCTGCTTCCCTGGCCGGGCGAAGCTGCTCCCCGATGTGATCATAGAGCCCCGGAACCTGTTCCCGGATATCCCGGTAGATCTGCGGGGTCAGGTAATTATCGGGAGAGATTCCCGCCATCGACAGGATCTCCTCCAGCCCCTCTATCCCCATCTGCCTTGCGGCCCCGCCGACCTTCCACCGCTTTGTCCTGTTCCGGACTTTTGGCATAAAGTGGGCGTCCAGGAACGCCTCCGGCTTTTCTTCAAAAAACACCTCGCCCATCGCGCGCCGCGAATAGTGAAGGTATTTCGTCTCCTCTTCCGGATACAGCAGGCGATAGACCTTTCTGACCACGTCGCAGTCCCTGCCGCAGAAGACAAGGCAGTCATACCCGTTTTCTTCGCGGAGGCGGTGCAGCCACTGGCAGTATCCGACGCAGGCAAGACCGCCGTACTGATAGCCTGCCGCGCAGAGATCCTCCGGCCGCTTCCTGGCGGTCCAGAACTTCTTCATGCACAGGGCGTCATGGATCTCCAGCACCGGCGAATATCCGGGAGCCATCCGGAAGGGGACGTGCAGGGCGGCGATGTTATACCAGAGAATAGTCGGCTTCGCACCGCTCTCCTTCAGCCCGCATCCCTCAAGCAGTCCGTGGTCAGAGAGGAAATTCAGCAGAAGCGTATCGTCTTTGTCTATCGCAAGATCGATCTCCTTCTTCCCGCGGTTTTCCCTGATCCACCCGGCAAGCCACTCGTTCAGGACAAAAATGTGGGGCTTCTCCCTGCCCTGGCCGGCCATCTGCGCAAGAAAAGCTTTTTCCATCTCCTCGCTGCGAAACACAGGCGCGGTCAGAAGATCTCTCCCCCGGATGACCACCCGCTCTGACCGGTCCAGGACCTGCCTCAGCCGGGCAGCTTCCGCGGGCATAAAGTTATTCCATTCCCGCAGACGCGCCGGCTGCCGGTCCTCATTCCAGGCCTCCTCCTGGGTTTTCCCTTTCCGCATTTTTCTCCAGAGGCCCAGAAGATACAGCACTTTTTCCCGGTAGGAGACATCCTTGCCGGCGACCTCCTCGCAGAAAAGGCCAAAGGCATTCTGCAGAGGAAGATTATCCGCGAGCAGAAGCCGGAACCCGATATTTTCCAGCTTCCACCGGAGATTGGCCGCCTTCATTTCCCGGAGAGCTGGAGGTCGGTATTGAAGATAGCCTGCACGCAGCCGTCGATGAACCCCCGCAGTTCCTCCACCGTTGCGGGAATCGTCTCAGTCAGCATGGTGCGGTACTCACACTCATAGGTATCCTGCGCCTTCTGCGCGGATGCGCCCTGCCATGCCTCCGCAAGGCGCAGCATGGCGGTATTGACGGAAGCGGCTGCCTCCTGCAGGTTTCCGATCTGGGTCTGTATCATGGTCACACACTCCGCTGCCGCGGCCTGGTCCAGATAAATCGCGCTCATTTGGTTCTCCTTTCTTGCTGCTTTTCCTGCCCGGTCCGAGCTGTCACTCTTCCGGCAGTCTTATCCTCGTCACGCTGCTCCCCGCCAGCAGGCAGGCGTCGCCCGGCTCCCATCTGCCGGCGCGCCGCACCGCGGCCGGGGACAGCTCGGCAAGCCCGCCGCCTGCCGGATCATCCGTAAGGATCATGCATCTTTGCTCCCGCAGATACCGGATAAAGCCGCCGCCCTGCCAGGAGGGAGGCTCGTTTTCGATATCCGCAAATATCATCAGGAAGGGCAGGCGCTTTCCCTGCCGGATCAGTTCCCTGCACTGTTCGCCGGCCGCTGCCCGCTGACCAAAATATCCCGGCGCTTCTTCATCCATGATCAGGACCAGCCTCATCGTTTCCGCTGCGCCCGGACAGCCGCAGCCGGAAAGATCATCCCGGCATGAGCTAAGGAGCGTGCCCAGCGCTTCCGCGGAGCAGACCGGTGCAGCCGGGATAAACCCGTATGTCCCGGTCAGGTCAGCTTCTTCGCTGCTGTCCTCGCCGCAGATCCACACCCGGACATCCATCTGTCTGCAGCAGAGCTTTATCCCTGCGAGTACGCTCCGCAGCGCTCTTCTTCTGTCCCGCCGGTCATTGCCGGCGATCACCAGCACGCCGTGCCGGAAAAGATCGAGGTATGCCGGCCCGCAGCTTATGCAGCCGATCCCCACCGGACATTTCCCGCCGCCGGACTCCTCCGCTGCCCGGCGGGCAACATACTCCGCTGTTATCCGACGCGGCAGCCGGGGAAGGAGTCTTGCCCGCCTCCCCGCTTCCCGGGCCTCTGTCCGCCGGATGAATTCCCGGATGACGCCTTCACAGGGTGTCTCGTCCTCCCGCGCAAACGCCAGGTACTGCTGCGCTTCATACAGCCTCCCGTCCCGGAAAAACTGGAAGCGCCCGGACAGCCTGGAAAGCGGTATCCCCATGCGGCCAAAGGCAGCGCTGTACTCCGCCGCGTCTGTGTGGAAGCCGCAAAGCCGCATCCCGAAATGGGACATATAGCGGAAGCCTGCGCCGGATATCCGCTCTCCCGCCGCGGCAAAGCTGATGCCGCAGGCAGGGCCTTCCCGCAGGAGAAAAATGATCTCCTCCCCGAACCTTTCCTCGCAGCGCTCGCGCAGCAGGGAGAAATTGTCCGCAAGAACCAGGATGCGGGCCTGCTTTTTCTCCTTTTCCCCGGGGGCCCTGCCGGCCTGCGGCCGCAGAGCCGCGTCGCGGCGGTATGAGATCTCCTCCTTAAGCATGCGCAGAAGGCCTTCCAGCCGGTCTTCCTCATCGGCAAGCAGGACGCCGCCCACATGGGGAAGCTCTTCAAAATTCTGCAGAAAACCCGAGGAAAAATCGAGCAGGTAGAGCATCACCTCATCGGCAGGATAGGTCTCCGCGAGGGAGCGAACGATGAGGGAGAGGAAATTGGTGCGCCCCATCTGCCCTGCCGCCGAATAAAAAACGTTCTCCGCGGACAGGTCCAGAAAGAGCGGTCCTGCATACTGGTTTTCCGGATCTTCATAGATGCCGGCGGACAGCCACAGGCCCTTTTCTTTTTCCGGCGGTTCCGGCATGCCCTCCTCCGGAAAAGGAATGCATGAAGAGAGCGGCGGAAGGCAGATCTGCCTGGCGCTTTCTTCCTTTGCCTCTGTGCAGGCCTCCCTGATCATCCGGATGCTCTCCGTCAGCTGCGAGGCCCCCTCCTCTTTCCCTGCAGCCCCCGCCGGCCGCGGCATGGGCTGCTCCGGGATGCCGGAGAGCAGTACGCGGAATACCGGATACTCCTTTTCCCGGCCGGAAGCCGGTCTCCACGGCGCGCCGCTGTACGCCGACTGGAACAGGGTCATGCCTTCTTTGTTCCCGGTCTGCAGATAGGCGCGCCCTGCTCTGCGGATCTCCGCAGCAAGGGGTGAACGGATGACCTCCATGCTGTCCGTGGGCGACTGTACCCGCAGACAGATCCGAAAGTTTGAATTGCTCCAGATCTGGTCATTCACCTGCCCGGCCGGCTTCTGCGTTGCCAGAATAAGGTGGACCCCGAGGCTTCTCCCGATTCTCGCCGCGCTGATCAGCTCATTCATGAACGCCGGATGCTGGGTCTTCAGCTCGGCAAATTCATCCACAACGATCAGCAGATGCGGCATCGCCTCTTTCGCCCTGTCCATTTTTGCCAGCTCCTGATAGGCGTGGATCGTGTTGACCCCGCTTAAGGCAAGGAGCTTTTGCCTGCGCAGCAGTTCAGCGCGGATATAGCGCAGGGATCTTCTGGCTTCCCCTTCGTCCAGGTTGGTGATCTTTCCCGCCAGATGGGGAAGCCCCATGAACTGGTCCGCCATTCCTCCGCCTTTAAAATCAATGATAAAGAAGCTCAGCAGAGAAGGCGGGTAATGAAGCGCGCCGCAGATCAGCAGGGTCTGCAGCAGCTCGCTCTTTCCGGATCCTGTGGTGCCGGCGATCAGGCCGTGCGGCCCGTCATGGGCTTCGTGCAGATCGATGGATAAGATGCGTCCTTTACCGGAGATGCCTGCCGGGATCGCCAGGCTGCTGCCGGCGTCCTGCGCGGCCCACCGGCGCAGCGGCCAGATCTTATCCGGTTGTCTGATTCCCAGCATTTCGAACAGCGTGACCCTCTCAGGAAGGCTCTGACGCTCATCCGCGCCGCCCAGCACGACCGGAGCCAGCTTTCTTGCAACGGCCTCCGTCCGCTCAGGCGGCAGCCCGGGCATGCAGGCTTTTGTGTGCGCCGAGCCGTTCTCGGTATCATAAATATCCGCATACCCGCCGTCCCTCACCAGAACCAGCTTCCTGCACCGGGCCGGGAGCAGTTCCTGGTAACGGGAGAAAAAGACAAAGGATGCGCCGATCTTTGCCGGCCCGCCAAAAAAACGGCTCACCGGGTGCGTCCGCAGCCCGCGGTCGCGAAGCGCCAGGACCACGATATGGGGCCTTGCGGTCCCCTCTTCATTCTGCTCCTGCTGCCGCCTCGCCAGGGCGGCGTAAAGCTCATCCAGAACGGGGACGGCGCCTGCCTCATCGCAGATGATCCTTCTCCTTCCCGCGGCTTTATCCGCCGCGTGCGGGAGCCATCTGCACCAGAGCAGTTCCCTGTCCTCTTCGGGATCCAGCAGAATATAAAGCTGCAGGTCGCGGAAGGACTGTCTGCACGCCAGGTCCAGCAGCATGAGCCCCAACGCCCGCCTCAGCCCCTCCCAGGGCCCGGCGACGCCGATGACCTGCGTCTCCTTCAGGGAGAGGACGACCGGAGCCCCTTCGATCATCGCGTATCTGGCTGCCATATTCTCCGGGATCAGGCTGCCTTCCCCGGCCGGCCCGATCTTCTCCCTGCGGGTAAAGGTGACCGGCCGCCGGGCGCGGCATGCCCCCTCCCCGATCCGCAGATCAAGGAAATCCTCATCGGCCGGGTCCCGGTCAAACAGGGCGGCGTCGAAGGTCTCGATGCGCGAGAGCAGCGTCTCCGGCCCCGGATAGATCTGCTCCAGTTCCCTTTTTTCCTGCGCTCTGGCGTCCTCGATCAGTCTTCTTTTTCCGTCTATATATTCCCTGTACGCCAGGCTGCTCTCCCTGCTGTCTTTTTTCCACTTCCTTACGCTCCCGATGTAGGAGATCAGGGATACCAGGACGCCGGCAAGAAGTCCGGCTGACCTGATCAGCATGGCACCCGGCCCGGCGCTGCCCCGGCCTGCCGCGGCCATCACCGCAAACATGACCAAAGCGGGAAGCATATGAATCAGCATGCCGGCTCCTGCCCGCTGCGGCTGCTCGCCGGGAGGGAGGATCTCGATCGGTTCCCGGGAAGGGCATATCCGGATGCGCGCCGTGCGCTGGCTCACCGGATACTCCCAGGCGCTCTGGCTTTCCGGACACGCCTTCGTCCAGGGAGACGGCAGCGCCCATCCTGTCCCCCGCGCGATCAGAAGCCCGGCGGGAAAAAGACAGGCCGTGACATTTTCTGCCCTGAGGCAGTCAAAAAGCTCCATCCGGTCTCCTGCCCCGGCTTTTTTTCCGTTCAGCACAGGGAACACATTTCCCGCGGCTGCGATGACGCCGTACCCCGCGCCGTCCCTCTCCAGGACAACATGCCGGCGGCCTTTTGTTCCAGGCGTAAGCCTGATGGTCCCTGCTTCCCGGTCCGTGCCCACCCGGAGGCGGTCCGGCAGAGAAGAGAAAAACACGGCCTCCGGACAGGCAGAAGACTCTTCTCCTGCCTTTTCCGTCCCCGCATCTTCCTCCAGACGAGCCGCTGCCTCCCGGCTAAACACTTCGACCAGGATCCGCGTTCCGTCCCGCACGCCGAAGGCACCGACCGGCCTGCTCCCGGCCATCAGGCCCTGCGGCCAGAGGGTTCTTAAGGCAATGGTCCCGGCCAGGCCATCCGGAATGCCAAGCTTAAACCGCGCGGAGAGCGCTTTTGCCAGCGCGCAGACCGGAATATCCCGCGGGATGCGAAGATCCGCCGTTTCACCCGTATCTGTCACGCAGACGTCAACAAAGATCATCTCCCCTGCTTCGCGCATAGGCCTGCTGCCTTTCTCTGATCATTTCCTCTGTCACCGGATGCCTGACGCCGTTCTCCCGGTACCACCCCGGATACTCCTCCCTGGCGCTCTCCAGCAGATCAAACCGGAGTGCGGGGCAGAAATACTGCCACAGGCGGATATCGTCCAGGCCTTCCGGGAACCAGAAGCCAGCCATGACCGCATCCTCGCCTTCACGCAGGAAATCCTCCGGGAAAAACCCTCTGACCGGCGCATCCGCGGGAAGCTCGGACAGAGCGACCCTGATCATCGTTCCGGGTTCCGGTCCCCCGCCGCTTACCGGTTCAAGGGACAGATATCCCGACAGGGCAAGAAGGCCGGTACCCTTTGTGACGGCGAGCTTTTCGCCCGTACCGTCCCCGTCCCGCTCCTTTTCCTGCACATTCCCGTCAGGGTCTACGTCATCACCTTCCTCAGACTCTTCGCTGCCAAGCCGCTTTCCATCCTCCCCGATCAGCACCTTCCTGACCCTCGTCCTTCCCGGAAGAAGGGCCGGTTTCTCCCTGTGGGAGAGGCTGATGCCGATACAGGGCTGACCGTCCGCGCTGCAGGCGCTGATCCGCAGATCCGAGAACACCCACTCCTTCAGATCGTCCCGGAGCAGCTCCGTCAGCTCTATCTGCCGCTTCTCCGCAAAGGAGGAGGCGGCACAGATCGTCACGGTCAGCCGGTCGAGGTCATATTCCCGGCAGGCTGATGGCGGAAAGGTGCGAAGCACCCCTTCCACCCCGCTGATGTACGCTGCGTTCCTGCCAAGAACAATGAACGGACAGCCTCCCGCCGGTCCTGTGGCGGCTAGAATATTGTCATGGCCTTCCGCCTCCGGGTCCCCCGACCAGCAGGCCCGTTCGGACAGCGGCGGTACGCTCAGCTGTATCCTTTCCTCTGTGGGAACATAGACAGCATCTGTTTCCTGGTCTTCACTGCCGCACCCCTGCAGCAGATACAAGGAGGAGAAAAGAAGGACTCCCGCGCAGAGAAGAGCAGGCACAGACCACCGAGCCATCCTCATCGGAACAGGGCCACCGGCTGCAGGTCAGGCCCGAACCCTTCCGGATAACCGGTCCGGGCAAAGGCTTCGTCATAGGCCGCCTCCAGCTGCGCAAACAGCGTTCCTGCCGTTTCTCCGCTCATCTTCATCACAGACTCTCCTCCGTACAGCAGATTTTCCATTCCCTCAGGCATTTGTCTGCCCTCTGCCTGATAATATGCCTCGATCTGCCCCATCACCCGGGCACAGGATGCGGGCGGCTTTCCGCTCCGCGCAAGGAGGGCTGTCAGCCCGCCCTGCTTGTGCGCGTTGATCGCGCTTATCCGTTCGGGACTGTAGTACCCGGAGCCGGATATTCCCGTCACCAGACCCTCTCCGGCCGGCTTTGCGGGATCTCCGACGCTGTACACGCTCATGCTGCCAAAGAGATACCTGTGCATCTGCGCATCCTTTTTGCCGATGGCCGCATCCAGTGAATGAAGCCTGCGCGTGTAATCCATAACGCCGCCGATGCGCTCCGCGCTCTTCCACGCGCCGTCCGCGATCTCTCCGCCGGCCCCGTTCCCCTCATCCAGCCCGATATACGGCGACAGATTGTTGAAAAGAGTCTGCGCTGCAGAGACCTTCGCCTCACTCCCCGTGCCGAGGGCTGCCTTGACCGTGGAACTGACGAGGGAGACCGGCTTGCCGATCCCCGGAAGGCTTTTTGCCACAGCCAGAATCTCCTGCTGTGTCAGATCCTGCGCAAGAGTATCCCGGGATCTTCGCAGGGACTGGATCTCATCCCGGAAAGAGGCGAACTGCATGGCGCCGGGATCGTCCAGGACCTCGCTGCGGCAGGGAACGATGATCTCCTTCTCCCCGTACTGGACAGCGTCGCTGCCCCAGGCCGCCCCGGAAAGGTACCTGACCTTATACCCGAGGCTGAAGGAGAACCGGTCTCCCGCTTCCTTTCTGAGGTCCGTGACCCGGCTTCCGTAAAAGACGCCTTCCGCCTGACCGCCTTCCCCGATGTACATCCCGTCCTCCGTAAAGAGCGACTCTCCGAAGACTCTCTCCCTGCTGTCCGGCAGCGTACGGTCAAACATCTCCTCGCTGCAGGCGCAGGCGGCAAGCGCCCCCCAGAGTGCGTTTTCCGACGCCGCCTTGTGCAGGAGCGCGGTCTCGGCATCGGTAAGTTCTCCTTCAGAGGCAAGCCCAGACGCCGCCAGGGTCTGCATCACACTGCCGGAGGTCTTTTTCATCGCGTCCAGCCATGCCTGTCCGTAAGCGTGATACTCCCTGTCCCCATAAGGAGAATGCCAGAGATCCGTATACAACATTCCATTGAGCATCTCCTGGGCGCTGCGGCTCTCCCCGCTGACCATCCCGGCGTCCAGCAGCGCGTGAAAGGACGAGTTGACGAGGAGCAGACTGGTTCCGGACAGCTTTGCCGGGTCCGCGCGAAAAGCCGTTTCATAATCCCCCTCAAGAAGGGAGCGGAAGAAATCCCGGTCATCGGAAGAGCGCATGCCGGCGGCCAGCGCGCCGATCGACTTTTCCTCCAGCCCTATCCCCGCCCAGAATGTCAGTGCATCCGCCGGCAATGCCAGATAGGCCATGCCGCCGCGCTCAAGCTGTGCTCCTGCCTTTCCGGCAAGCTGCTGCAGCCGCCCGGCAGCGCCGCTGTCCGGCAGGTAAGCCCCCGAAGCTGCATCCCATGAGCCCGCCGCCAGGGCAGTTTCTTCGGCAAGCGAGGAAGCCAGCGCCAGAGGTTCATCAAACAGCGCGGCGCTTTCCGCATCAAACTGCTCCAGCGCAGCGATCTTCTCTCTGACCTCCGCAAGCTCCTGATCGGACACCGAGATATCCTCTTCTGTTTCCCGGTACAGACGCCCGGCCTCGGCGCACAGCTCCCAGGCCGCAGCTGCTGAGACTGCGTCCGGCGCCGACACCGCATAATTTCTTGCCGCCGCTTCATCCCTTGCCGCCTGTGCCAAGACAGCCTTAAGCGTCCTGATCAGCTCTGTCAGCTTATCCTCCTGAAGGCGAAGTTCCCCGAGGTCCAGCTGCTCGTCTCCAAAGCGGCCGGTAATGCCGGAGACCATGTCCGCCAGCGCGCCGCAGGAAAAAATAAAGCACTGCAGGATATCCCCCAGAAGCGACATCATCTGCCCGCGCCGCGAAAGATGGGTCCGGACATTGGACCAGGCCATACCCTGCTGGCTTGCCGGATCAGCGCTGACCTGCAGCGTGCTCCAGATGCTGCGGGCACTCTCCAGACAGGACTGTGCGGACCTGCTCATCCCTTCGGTCTGCCCATGCAGCGCACCGGGGACGAGTACCGTGCTCAATCCTATGCCTCCTCAGGCGGATCCGATGTCCGGCTCTGTTCCTGCGCATTCTGCTCTGCCCTGCGCACCTCCTCCAGAAGACAGCTTCTGTGCAGGTTGATCTGCGGATAATGATAGAAAAACCAGGGTCTGTCCCCGCCCCTGCGGCTTTCCGGCATCGCGCCCCGCTCCTGCATGGAAGCCCCCGCGTCAAAAAGTCCCGAAGAAAGCATGCTGCGATAGGCAGATCCATAGAGTTCATCTCCGACGTTGCATATCCGGAGCAGTTCATCATAAACCAGCAAAACTTCAGCTCCTTTACCAAGAATAAAAACAACCAATGACAATGCAGTAAAAGATAACGATAGCGACAAGCAAGAATGATCCGGGAAAATAGCAAGACAAGAATAGACAGAGACAAATAACAAGAAACGAACAGCCGGGAAAGAAAATGCAAAGAAGAATAAAGGAAGAGAAAAATAGATCAGAATGAAGTATCAGCACGGTGAAAGGACAAGGCAACACCTTCGATATGCGCAGCGTCCTCATACACCAGTGACCGAAGAGACTGCGCCAGATCGCGAAGTGCATCAAAGGTACTGTTTGCATCTGTGAGTACGGAGAGGCTGGAAACCGTATCCCTCTCGCAATCCGGGCAGATCAGATGATATGCTGTTTCCCGCATGGCCTGCGCATCCTCGCAGGCAAGTTCATAATCAGACCGGATCATTCTCACGCCCCCCTCTTCGATAGGAAAACTATAGCGCAAAGGAAGGGGAAAGTCACGAAACGAATTGTTACTTTATGTCATTATTATGTTGCATACGATTAATGACTACTTCACTCGCATTTCACTCGCACTGCACACGAAACTAAAAAAAGCCCCAAAAATAGGGGCTTTTTGCTATGCCGCAGGCGGGGATCGAACCCGCACGGGTATCACTACCCACGGGATTTTAAGTCCCGGGCGTCTGCCAGTTCCGCCACTGCGGCCTGCACGATGAAGATGCAGATGAAACAAAACAAGCAATGAGATAAATACATTGCTTGTTTTGAAGCGACCCAGATCGGGTTCGAACCGACGACCTCCGCCGTGACAGGGCGGCGCTCTAACCAGCTGAGCCACTGGGCCATGCATATGAACTTTGTAAAATGGACCTTCGGGGACTCGAACCCGGGACCGACCGGTTATGAGCCGGTTGCTCTAACCAA
>CAMOKZ010000013.1 GCA_946618155.1 uncultured Lachnospiraceae bacterium
TTGGCCAGCAGGGTCTTGCCCGTTCCGGGCGGGCCCACCAGCAGCGCGCCCTTGGGCAGCTTTGCGCCGATCTTCGAATATTTGCCCGGATTCTCCAGGAAGTCCACGACCTCCTGCAGGGACTCCTTCGCTTCGTCCTGCCCGGCCACATCCGCGAAGGTAACGCCTGTCTCCTTCTGGACGTACATCTTGGCGCGGCTCTTGCCCACGCCCATCATGCCGCTGCCGCCGGACATCCTCCGCATGACGATGCCCAGGACGATCCAGATCAGGATGAGCGGTGCGAAGGAAAGCACCACATTCAGGATGAGGCTGGTCGTCGTGTCCGGAATCTCCTCCGAGAACTCGACGCCGGCTTCCTCGAGCCGGCTGACCAGATCCCTGTCCTGCATTTTTCCCGTGTAGCCTGTATAGTAGCTGTACTCGACGGCCTGGCCGGTAAAGGGCTGGGTCTTCGGCACGATCTTGAGCTTGTCGCTGCCGAAGGTGACCGACTTCACCTCGCCGGCTTCCACCATCTCCAGAAAACGATCGTAGGTGATCTCCTGGGACGTCGTGTCCTTGAACATGTTGTTGAACAGGCTCATGATCACAAGGGTCACCAGGGTGACGATCAGGAAGATCATAATTGTGGAATTATTGCGGGTGGGACCGCTGCCGGGGCCGTTCGGGCCCTGGTTGTTGTTTCTGTTGTTGTTATCCATGGAATCCTCCCTTTATATCAGAACACTCCTAATTATATGTAGGCCCTTTTCATAAATCAATAACGAAAAAGCAAAGAAATACAAAAAAAATTCTAAAGGTTTCCTTTGCCAAAAACCAACAAAAACCGGCTCTGTATTCACTTGATTTTGTACAAAGTGATGGGTATAATGGGGACAACCAGAGAAATCCACGAAGGAGGGATCTTAATGGCAGCAAAACATATCGTCACCATCGGCAGGCAGTTCGGAAGCGGCGGCCACGAGGTCGGCCGCGTACTGGCGAAAAAGCTTGGCGTCAAAGTCTACGATAAGGAACTGCTCAAGCTGGTCGCGGAACAGAGCGGCATCTGTGAGAAGGTTCTGGAAAGCTATGATGAAAAGCCCACGAACAGTCTTCTTTATTCGATCGTGATGGACGTCTATCCGTCCATGAACTATGTGGGAACGACACTGAACCAGCAGATCTACCAGGCGCAGTTCGACACCATCCGCAAGCTGGGCGAAGGTGATTCCTGCGTCATCGTCGGCCGTGCCGCCGACTATATCCTGCGGGACAATCCCGCCCTGACGAGCGTGTTCATCCACGCCGACATGCCCTACCGCATCGGCCGCATCACGGAGTTCGAACACATCTCCGATGAGAAGGCCAGGGACATGATCATCAAGGCAGACAAGAAAAGAGCGAGCTTCTACAATTTCCAGGCGGAAAAGAAGTGGGGCAGCGCCGCCTCCTATCATCTCTCCCTGGATACGGCCGCACTGGGCATCGAGGGCGCCGCGGACCTGATCTGCGCCTACCTCGACCTGCTTGACAAAAACAGCGAAAAATGACCCTCAGGCAGACCGGCCGCGGACATTGACCCGCGCTCAGCTCAGGTGTACGTAGGGCTCTACGCCCCCCTCCCCGAAGGCCGGCAGTTCCCGGTACAGGGCGAGGGCCTGGTCGAGCAGGCCAAGGGCGGCAGCGCCGCCGGTCCCCTCGCCGGTATGCATGCCGGCATAGAGCGCGGGCTGAAGACCCAGCCGCTGCAGAAGGGCCCTGCAGGCTGGTTCCGAGCTCTCATGGGAGGCCAGGATGTAATCCTTTGCCTCCGGGCAGAGCATCACGGCCAGGCAGGCGGACAGAATGCTGATCAGGCCGTCCGCGAAGATCGCGCGCCGCGCGCAGGCGGCGCCGAGAAAGGCCCCTGTCATGGCGGCAATGTCAAGGCCGCCCACTTTTGTGATCACATCGACCGCGTCGGTCTTATCCGGCCGGTTAACGGCAAGCGCGCGCTCAACGGCGCGCGTTTTGCGTTTCAGTCCTTCCGCGGACAGTCCCGCTCCCCGCCCGGTGCACACGCCGGGCGCCAGGTCAAGAAGCGCGCAGGCGCAGGCCGCTGCCGTCGTCGTATTCCCTATTCCCATCTCTCCCGCCACAAAGATGTCGGTGCCCTCTCCGGCCAGCTCCACGGCCAGATCAGCGCCCCGCGCCATCGCCAGCAGGCACTCCTCTCTCTCCATGGCAGGGCCCTCGGCGATATTTGCCGTGCCCCGGCGCACGCAAAGGTCCCGCACAAGGTCCGTGCGGGGCGGTAAGGCAAGCCCGATATCCACGGGCACGACCCTGGCGCCGAGATGACGGGCCATCACGCAGATGCTGGACCTGCCCCGGGTCATGTTCTCCATGACCTGCCGGGTCACCTCCCGGCCGGTCTGGGAGACGCCCTCCGCGACAACGCCGTTGTCGGCCCCGAAAACAAGAAAATCGCGCCTGAGGACCTGCGGGTCCGCGGTGCCCTGAATGCCGGCCAGGCGCGTCACCATCTCCTCAAGCGCACCAAATCCGCACAGCGGCTTGCACCGGGAGTCCCAGTGCGCCCGGGCTGCCTCCATGGCAGTCCGGTCCGCGGGGCGGATCTGGCTGATCACCTCTTCAATTTTGCGCATATCCTCTCCTCAGGGGCAGAAACAGAAAGACCCCGGCAGACAGCAGTTGCAGAACGCGTTGGCCAGGCACATGTTCATGCAGGCGTCGTCCGCGCCGCCGCTCATGCCGCCGTAGCTCTGTCCCATTCCCCGGTACCAGCTGCCGCCGTTCTCCAGCTGGGAGACCAGCTGCCGGTACTGCAGGTTGTCCGGCTCCATCGAGGTAGCGGAGGCGGCATGCTGCTTTGCGGTCACGATATTGCCGAGTCCCGCGTGGGCAAGCGCGCTCAGGTAATACCACCTGGCCGAGCGCTCGCTCATCTCCGACAGCACATGCAGGGCCTCCGAAAAATGCTGGCTGTTGATGTAGTTCATCGCCGCGCGCAGATGCGCGTCCTCCTGGGAGGTGCCGGCCCCCTGGCGGAAGGAATCGTAGTCCTGGAAGCCGCCGAAGCCCCCGAAACCGAAACCGCCGAACTCGCCGAAATCGCTCCAGCCCCGGGAGGATCCCGGTCCGTAGGCGCCGCCGGACGCCGACTGGCTGTGCCCGCGGTCCATGATCTGCTGGTAGGCCTGCTGGACCTCCTTGAATTTCTCCTCGGCTGCGGCCTTGTTCGGGTTGTTGATGTTCGCGTCCGGATGGTATTTCCGGCTCAGCTTCCGGTAGGCCTTCTTGATCTCCTCCTCGGATGCGCCCCGGGAGACGCCGAGCACTTCATACGGATCTCTCATTTTGACTCCTCACTGCCCTTGCCGGGCGCTGCATTGAGCGCGCGGTATTTCACCCATACCCCGGAATACAGAATGTTCCGCAGGACGGAAAGGTTTCTCACCGCCGGCAGATGCTCAAAGGAGGCCGCGGCGCCGCTCATCTGGGCGACCAGCAGTTCCTCGCAGGCTTCGCCGAAGCCCTCCGGGTCTTTCCGGTAAAGACCCTCCAGGCCGTTGAACCGGCCCTTCTTTTTATCCTTCTCCCGATCCTCCAGCGCGTCCATCAGATAGATGAAGCGGCCGAGGAAATAGCCCATCTCGCGCAGGCGCCGCGCCCACATGTCCTCCCGGCAGACAAAGATCTCGGCGAGGAAGCGGCCGCTGCACTCCGCCGTCTTCTCCGGGTTTTCCTCCCCGGAAGCCTCCAGGGCGCCCAGCGCGGCGATCTGCTGCTCCAGGGCGGCTGCCTGCCGCGGATATTTCCGGCGGAGCCGCCGGTACTCGCGGGCAAGGACGAGCCGCAGCCCGGCGCCCGCCGCGCTCCGCTCATCCGTCCAGTCGTCCTTGGCCTTGTGCCAGGCCAGCAGGATGGTCATATCCGCCGCGTAGGAGGTGTACTTCGTGCGGATCTCCCGGTGGGGCACCGCCGGATGGGGCAGGCACCTGCCCTTGCCCGTCACGACGCGGGGCTCGTAGACGCTGTCCAGCAGCATGGCCAGGAAGGTCATGTCATAATTCAGGAGCAGCTGTCCCTTCGGCCCGAACCGGCGGTACAGTTCGTAGCAAAGACCGCAGTAATAGCCGCGGTAGATCTCATATTCCCGGACCTTGAGCTCCGGGCGGTTCACACAGATATACCCGAACATGGCGCGCCTCAGCTCTTCTTCTCAAATTCTTTCCCGCATTTCCTGCAGGTGATGATGATCCTTCCCCTGCCGCGGGGCACGCGGATCTTCTGGCCGCAGGACGGGCATTTATAGATATGGTTCGTTTTCAGGTCCTCCGCCCTTCTCTTCGACCGGGCGAAGGTCCCCGTCACCCTGTCCTTCAGGGCCAGATACTTCGCGTTTTCCGCGTATCTCGCCTGGAAGTTCCGGGAAAACATGCGGAAGTACACGTAGATGAGAAGGCCGAGCACGACCGCGTTCAGCAATCTGACACGCAGCAGAAGATTGATCACCATCACGCCGACGGCGGTGCCGAGGAGGGCCTTCGAAAAGTCGTCCACCCCATATCGTCCCATCATCATTCTCTGCAGCCTGTCTCTCAGGTTATTCATGATCTTCTTTCCCCTTTCGGCGCCTGCCTGTGATTTTTCCTCATCCTAAACTGAATTGGGAAGGGTGTCAACAAACCCGCCGCAGAATTCACGAAATGTTCAGTTTTCTTTTACCGGGGGTTCACAGACCGGGAAGACCAGGATGACGCGGAAGACGTCCTCCTCGATCTCGATGGTAAAGGCGCCCTGCATCAGCTCGGTCAGGCTCTTCGCGATGGAAAGGCCGAGGCCGCTGCCCTCGCTGCTGCGGCTCTCATCGCCCCGCACGAAGCGCTCCTCGAGCTGCTCGGCCGTGCGGCCGATCTTCTCCCGGGCGGTGTTGGAGAGGCGGATCACCGCGTACCCGTCCGCCCGCTCCAGGGTGAGGATGACCTTCGTCTCCTCCCGCGAATACTTGGCGGCGTTGCCCATCAGGTTTTCAAAGACACGCCACAGCTGCCTGCCGTCCGCCAGGATGTAGATGCCGCGCTCCATGCGCATCTCCACCTCGAGCTTATGCTCCGCGAGGCGCTCCTCCATCTCCCCGTAGACCTGCTGCAGGAAGGGGTAGAGGGCGAGGGGCCGCATATCCAGCTCGATGTTGCCCGAGCTGATCTTGCTCACCTCGATCAGGTCCTCGGTCAGCTGCCGCAGCCGCCGCGCCTTGTGGTCAAGTATCTCAATATATTCCCTGGCCTTCGCGCTCTCGATCTTCTCTCTCCGGAGGAGGTCCACATAGCTGATGATCGAGGTCAGGGGCGTCTTCAGGTCGTGGGAGACGTTGGTGATCAGCTCCGCGCGGAGCCGCTCGTTCGCCACGATCGCGTCGACCGCCTTCTGCAGGCCTTCGCCCATCTCGTTGACGCGCTGCGACATCTCCAGGCTCTCGCCGGTCAGCAGGGCGGTATCGATCCGGTAATCCAGACGGCCCTTGGAGATCTGCTCGAGGCCTTCGCGTACGCTCTGCTTGCCGACCTCATCCCGCATCAGGTAGAGCAGGACGGCCATGTCCAGGACCACCGCCATCGCGACGCCGGGCACGCCAAGGGTGCGGACAAAGATGATATTCAGCAGGAAAAAGACAACATAGAGGACCAGCAGGCGTCCGGAATATTTTCTCGCGTTGTAGATCTGGCGGCTGCCCCGGATGACCGCGTAGACTACGCTGTTCTCCCAGAGGGTGCGCGCCTTTATCCTGCGCGCCAGGCTGCAGACCGAGTACAGGAAGATCCCGTAACCGGCGGCCGCAGCCCCGGCCTTCACCGCCGTCTGCGCGCCGGGACCGCCGGTCCGCGGGAGGGCAAACTCCGTGACAAAAAGGAACCAGATGATCGCTGCGATCAGGCACAGGCCGGCCGCGATCTCCGTGGGGATATGGTCAAAGGCCTGGAGGCGCACGCTCCTGCCGTTCCCATCCCGGCCGGCGCCGAGGATCGTGATGATCAGGGCGGCCAGCAGCAGAAGGGCCGAGGCCGAAGCCGCGACCAGGCAGGTGTACAGCACGGGTTCAAGCTGTTCAAAGTCATAGAAGGCTTCCTGCAGCGCGTCCCCGGCGGGCAGGGTGAGGTCCACCGCCAGCAGCACCTTCTCGGCGTTGCCCAAAAAGCGCGTCCCCATAAACCACTGGGAAGCCCGCTCGCTCAGCTCATACTCCGTATTGGAGGTCATGATGCCGAACCGGCGCTCGCCCGCAAACAGAAAGACCGACGATTCGCTGCTCTCGATCCGGTTGACCGCGGAGGAAAGACTGCCGGCACCGATATTCGTGTAGCGCTCCTTCGTCGCCGTGCTCTCCACGTAATAGCTCACATTGCAGGGCGCCTCGCTGCTGCCCGCGCTGTCTTCTCCGCCGGCCTGGTAGGCCCGGTACCGGAGGGCGATATCCTGCGCGGTCAGGCAGAGGTCCTGATAGTATTCGTACAGGGTGGACGCCGGGTCGGCGCTGACGCGGGCGTAGTCCGCCAGCTGCCCGCCCGAGAGGGGGGCGACGGTCTCCAGCGCGTCGGCCTCTCCGGCCAGCCGGTCGCCGATCTCCCTGTCGGAAAGACCGTCCGCCTGCAGCTGGCGGATCCTCGCCTGCATGGCGGACAGGCCGCTGCCGGAAAAGCCGATCAGGTCATTCAGGGAGTAGGCGGTATTCAGGTTGATGTTCGCCTCGTCCGAGGCGCCCGCCGCGTACTGCCGGATATCGATCTGCTTTTCCCCGTCGAAGACGCCGCCGCGTTCAAACAGCTGGATGTTCTGCGCGTAGGCGATCTTGTCCCGCACGATGGTCTCCACCGTGGCAAAGAAGACGTCCGTGTCCTCGAACCGACGGCCGATATCGGCAAAGCCGGCGCCCCTGCGCCTCCAGTCCTGCAGCTGGAGAAGGCTCAGGGCCAGCACCGCGGCAAGCGCCATCTGGGCCAGCACGAGGACGGCCTTCATTCCTGTTTTATACCAGATCTGTTTCATTGCGCCTCATCAGTCGATCTGCTCGATCTTGTACCCGATCCCCCACATCACCTTGAGATACCGCGGGTTCTTCGGATCGATCTCGATCTTTTCCCGGATGTGCCGGATATGCACGGTCACCGTATTGTCCGCGCAGAACGCCTCCTCCTTCCAGATCTTTTCATAGATCTCGTCGATGGAGAAGACCTTTCCCTTGTTGCTGATCAGCAGAAGCAGGATGTTGTATTCGATGCGGGTGAGCTTGACGGGCTCCCCGTCCACCGTGACCTCCTTGCGGTCGTCGTCGACCCGCAGGCCGCCGGTCTGGTAGATGTGCTCATCCTCACGGGCCTCCTGCATGGTCCCGAGGCTCGTATAGCGCCGCAGCTGGGACTTGACGCGGGCCACCAGCTCCAGCGGGTTGAAGGGCTTGGTCATATAATCGTCCGCCCCGATGTTCAGCCCGAGGATCTTATCGCTGTCCTGGGATTTCGCCGACAGGATGATGATCGGGATGCTGCTCGTCTCGCGGATCTTCAGCGTGGCGTGGATCCCGTCCAGTCCCGGCATCATCAGGTCCAGGATGAGCAGGTGGATCTCCTCCTTCTCCAGGATGTCCAGAGCCTGCTTGCCGTCGTAGGCCTTGAAAATATGATAGCCTTCCTGCATCAGATAGATCTCGATCGCGTCGACGATCTCTTTTTCGTCATCACAGACCAGAATATTGTACATGTTTTCCCTCCCGTTCCCGGTCGTTCGGATACTGGTTTAAGTATACCGTTTCCGCGCTTCCTTGTCTATGCCCGCAGCCCTCCGACTTGCTCTTTGCGCCCTGACAGGATATAATACAAGACGATGCAAATGACAGGAACGCGGACGCGTTCTTGCACAGAAAGGAACCATTCAATTATGGAAACAACCGAACGCAAACCGGTAACCAAACCGTCGCGGTTCTCCGGCATCCTGGTCCATCCCACCTCTTTCCCGTCCCCCTACGGGATCGGCGACCTGGGCCCCGCCGCCCGCGATTTTATCGATTTCCTGGCCCGCACGGGTCAGCATCTCTGGCAGGTCCTGCCCCTGGGCCCCACGGGCTTCGGCGACTCTCCCTACCAGAGTTTCTCCTCCTTTGCCGGTCAGCCGCTGCTGATCAGCCCTGACCTGCTGGTGGAGGCCGGTCTTCTGACCAAAGAGGACCTGGCGGGCGCCCCCGAGGGCGATCCCCGCAGAGTCGACTACGGCGCCGTCATCGGCTATAAGAACGGCCTGTTCCGCAAAGCCTACGACGCCTTCGCCCACACGCCGGACAAAACGATGATCGAGGACTTCAACACTTTCTGCGTGAAGCAGAGGGAATGGCTGGACGACTACGCCCTCTTCATGGCCGGGAAGGACGCCCACGAAGGCCGCTGCTGGCTCGACTGGGAGGATGACCTGCGGACGGCTTCCCCCGCCGCGAAGGCAGCCTGGACGAAGAAGCTCGCCGATTCCGTGCGCTACTATAAATTCCTGCAGTTCCTCTTCCAGGTCCAGTGGGACGCGCTGCGCGCCTACGCCCACGAGAACGAGGTGGAGATCATCGGCGACATCCCGATCTTTGTCTCCACGGACAGCTGCGACATCTGGGCGGACAGGGATCTGTTCCAGGTCGACACCAAGGGCTATCCGACCAGCGTGGCCGGCGTTCCGCCCGACTATTTCAGCGCGACCGGACAGCTCTGGGGCAACCCGCTCTACGACTGGGACAAACACGAGGCCACCGGCTTTACCTGGTGGATCAGGCGCATCCGCAGACAGCTCACCCTGGTGGATCATCTGCGTATCGACCACTTCCGCGGCTTTGAGGCCTACTGGTCGGTGCCGGCGGATGAGGAGACCGCGATGAACGGCGCCTGGGTGAAAGGCCCCGGCGACAAGCTGTTCCGCGCCCTCTCCCGCGTGCTCGGCAGCGATCTTCCCATCCTGGCGGAGGATCTCGGCCTGATCACCCCCGAGGTCGAGGCGCTGCGCGATTCCCTCGGCTTCCCCGGCATGAAGGTGCTGCAGTTCGGCTTCGAAAACATGGAAGACGACAACTATATCCCCCACTTTTACACCACGCCGAACTGCGTCTGCTACACCGGCACCCACGACAACGACACGGTCATGGGGTGGTACGCCTCGCAGCCTGAGGAGGTGCGCGACAGAGTGCGCCGGTACGGCAACACGGACGGCAACATGGTCAGCCTGGACTTCATCCGCTTTGCGATGGCCTCCATCGCCCGGTTCTGCATCTTCCCCATCCAGGATCTGCTCCTGATGGGCAGCGACGCGCGCATGAACCGTCCCGGCGAGGCCTGCGCGAACTGGAGCTTCCGTTACCTGGCCCAGGATCTGACCCAGGACCGCGCCGACTGGCTCGCCGCGACCACTAAGCTGTTCGGCCGCTGAATCGAAAGGAGGTGCCCATGAGAAGCTTACTGGCACTGCTGGCCGCCGTTGTCTTTCTTCTGGTCGGCATTCCGCTGCTGGGCATCGAATGGGTGATCGGCAAGATCAACCCGCATGCCAGAGACATCAGCAGCCTGCGCCTGGTGCAGGGCGTCTTCAAGGTCATGCTGTTCTTCTCCGGCGTCAAGCTTACGGTGATCGGCGAGGAGAACGTGCCCAAAGACCAGGCTGTCCTCTATGTCCTCAATCACCGCAGCTATTACGATGTCTTCATCGTCTACTCGCGCGTTCCGGGCCTGACCGGGTTTATCGCGAAGAAAGAGATCGGGAAGCTCCCCCTCGTCCCGCTGTGGATGAAGCGCCTCTACTGTCTCCTGCTTGACCGCAGCGACATCAAGCAGGGCATGCGCACGGTCCTCACCGCCATCGACTACTGCAAGAAGGGGATCTCCATCGCGGTCTGCCCGGAGGGCACCCGCGGCAAGGCGGAAAACGAGACCGAGATGCTCCCGTTCCACGACGGCACCTTCAAGATCGCCTCGAAGAGCGGCGTACCGGTGGTCCCGATCACCCTGAACAATACCTCCGCGATCCTCGAGGATCACATGCCCTGGGTGCGGCGCACCCATGTGGTGGTCGAATACGGAAAGCCGGTCCTCATCTCCTCCCTCGACAAGGAGGAGCAGAAGCATCCCGGCGAGTATTTCCACGCGCTGATGACAGAGACGCTCTGCCGCAATCAGAAACTGCTGAATGGCTGAAGCGCGGCCCAGGAGCCGCAAACGCAAGGAGGCTGCCGGCATTGGCCGGCAGCCTCCTTTTATTTCCTTATTACCTGTTTAGTACTCACTCACTCTTCTTCCGGTTCATCGTCGTTCTCAAGTGCTTTCAGATACTCCTGCAGGATCACATCCTGCATTTGTTCTCTGGTTTGTGAGCTGATTGGATGAGCGATATCCCGATACTCTCCTGCGGTGGTCTTGCGGCTGGGCATTGCGATAAACAAGCCCTTTTCGCCCTCAATCACCTTGATGTCATGAACTACAAATTCTCCGTCAATCGTTACGGAAACAATCGCTTTCATCTTTCCGTCCTTGGCAATCTTACGAATTCTTACATCTGTAATCGTCATATTACACACCCTTTTCAGACAAAAGCAACTATTCAATTTTTAAAGCACGTAACGCTCGTTCGACTCAATAACGATCTTGACGCCCTCTTCCCCTATATGATATGTGTTGGCACGAATGGTATCTCTGCTTTCCACGATGCAGTTTTCAAGATGAACATTATCTCCGAGATAAACATCATTCAGAACAATGGAGTTTTTAATCACGCAGTTTTCGCCTACAAATACTTTTTTAAAGATCAGAGAATTCTCAACATACCCATTGATGATCGAACCACTGGAAACGAGGCTGTTCCTTACCTCGCAGCCCGGATTGTACTTCGCCGGCGGATTGTCGTCCACCTTTGAATAGATATCCGGATACTGATGGAAGAAATAATCCCTCACTTCCGGTTTCAGGAAGTCCATGTTCGTCCTGTAATAGGAATCGACCGAAGCAATGTTGCTCCAGTAGGAATTGATCTTATACCCGTAGATTCCCCTGACGTCCTTATAACGGATAAGGACATCCTTGACAAAGTCGAACCTTCCTTCCTCAGCTGACCGCTCAATCAGCTCGATCAGCTGTCTTCTCCGGATCACATAGATCCCGCATGAGATCGTAGAGGAGCTGGCAGCCATCGGTTTTTCCTCAAACTGCACGATCCGGCCGTCCTCATTCATTTTTACCACACCGAAACGGGTAATGTCCTCGTCCCCCGGAATATCCTTGCACACAACTGTAATGTCGGCCTGTCTCGCGATGTGGTATTCCAGCACCTTATTGAAATCCAGTTTGTACACGCAGTCGCCGGAGGCGATCACGACATACGGTTCATGGCAGTCCCTGAGGAAATCCAGGTTCTGATGCATCGCATCCGCGGTCCCCCTGTACCAGTAACTGTTTTCCGCTGTCACAGTGGGCGGGAATACAAACAATCCACCCTGCTTTCTTCCAAAATTCCACCACTTGGAGGAATTCAGGTGCTCATTTAAAGATCTGGAGTTATACTGGGTCAGCACTGCAACCTTCTGAATATGCGAGTTCGACATGCTGCTCAGCGCGAAATCGATGCTGCGGTAACTGCCGGCGATCGGCATAGCGGCGATCGCTCTCTTATTCGACAGTTCTTTCATCCGATAGCTGTTTCCGCCAGCGAGAATCATTCCTACCGCTCTCATGAAAATACACCTGCCTTATCCAACGTTTCGCCTGCAGCAAGCATACCGCCCGGATAGTCCTCCGGCTTCGTAGCGCCGGTCACGGCCGTATTCTTCCCGATCTTTACTCCTGCGGGCACACTTGTGTTTTCTCCGATCACGACCAGGCCGAAGGCGTACACATCCGGCTTGGCTTTGTTGGGCGCTTCCTCTCCGGTCCCGAGGACCGCACCGTCACCGATATCAGAGTTTTCCGCCACGATCGCCTTCTCAAGGAAAGCATTCGCGCCGATCACACTGCCCTGCATCACAATTGAGTCGCGCACCACCGCTCCTTCCCCTATGCGGACTCCTGGACCGATAATCGAGTTCTCCACTGTTCCGTAAATCTCCGATCCGTCGCTGATCAGGCTGCGGAACACCCTCGCTCCCGATGAAATATACTGGGGCGGAATCATTTCATTTTTCGTGTAGATCTTCCAGAATTCCTCGTAGAGATTGAAGTCCGGAATGATATCAATAAGCTCCATATTGGCTTCCCAGTATGAGCCGAGGGTTCCTACATCTTTCCAGTAACCGTTGAATTCGTAAGCGACCAGCGTCTCCCCCCGGTCAAAACAATAGGGGATAACGTGCTTGCCGAAATCGCAGCCCTCCTGCTCGGACAGGGCAAGCAGAGCCTCCTTGAGTGCCTTCCACGTGAAGATGTAGATTCCCATGGAAGCAAGGTTGCTCTTCGGCTGCGCCGGTTTTTCCTGGAATTCACAGATCCTGCCCTTTTCGTCCGCGACAACGATGCCGAAACGGCTCGCCTCCTCCTGCGGCACAGGCATCACAGCGATGCTGACATCCGCATGATGGGACTTATGGTAATCCAGCATGACCTCATAATCCATCTTGTAAATGTGATCACCGGACAGGATAAGGACATATTCGGGATTGTAATTCTCCATGAACGCGATATTCTGGTAGATCGCGTTGGCGGTACCCGTATACCATTCGGTCTTGCCGACCTTCTCGTACGGCGGAAGGACCGTGACGCCGCCGACATTCCGGTCAAGATCCCACGGAATACCGATCCCGATATGCGAATTCAGCCGCAGGGGCTGGTACTGTGTCAGGACGCCGACTGTATCGATTCCGGAATTGATGCAATTACTGAGAGGAAAATCTATGATCCGGTATTTGCCCCCGAACGAGACCGCGGGTTTCGCGACCTTTGCCGTGAGCACCCCCAGTCTGCTCCCTTGTCCGCCAGCAAGAAGCATAGCGATCATTTCTTTCTTAATCACAACAGCACCTCGCATTTGTCCTTTTTAGTGCAATCATTATATCACAGGGTTTTCAATTTGTGAACATATTTTATCATATCATGGAAAGTCAGCGAACAAAAACCATGGCAATATGCGGCTAATCAGCAGTATTTCGTGAAACATTTAACCAATTGCAAAGAGGCATATCCGCCCGGTTTTGTGCTTTTTGTATAATCCCGCGGCGTCATCTTTCCTTTTCCCCGGATGAAGCGTATACTGTATATGGGAGTTTGCGCTCACCGTCCGGTCTGCGCGCTTCCGGTTCTCAAACGAAAAAAACAAACATCAGGAGCATATAGTATATGGATATGTATCAGATCGATTACTCCCATCCGGTCCACATTCACTTTATCGGGATCGGCGGCATCAGCATGAGCGGTCTCGCCGCCGTGCTGCTTGACCGCGGGTTTACTGTCACCGGTTCGGATTCCAGACGTTCTCCCCTCACCGATCTTCTCGAGGAGAAGGGCGCCCGCATCCGCATCGGCCAGAGCGCTGACAACATTGAGCCTTCCACGGCCGCGGTCGTCTACACCGCCGCCATCCATGCGGACAACCCGGAGTTTGCCGCCGCAAAGGCCGCCGGCATCCCCATGCTGACCCGCGCCGCCCTGCTTGGGCAGATGATGGATCACTACGCCGACTCGGCTGCCGTCGCCGGTACCCACGGAAAAACGACGACCACCTCCATGCTCTCCCATATCCTGCTGGCGGCGGATATGGATCCGACCATCTCGGTGGGCGGCATTCTGCCCGTGATCGGCGGGAACATCCGCGTCGGCGCTTCCGCGCACTTTGTCACGGAGGCCTGCGAATACACCAACAGCTTCCTGCACCTGCGCCCCCTGGTGGGCATCATCCTCAACATCGACGCGGATCATCTGGACTTCTTCAAGGATCTTGACGACATCCGCCATTCCTTCCGGCTCTTCGCGGAGGGCATCCGGGAGGGCGGCTCGCTGGTCGTTCCCGCCTCCCTGCCCGACCTGGCCGGATTCACCGAGGGACTTGACGCCAACGTGATCACCTTCGGCCTCGAACAGTCGGCGGATTACGCCGCCGGCGAGGTCGAATTCGACGATAACGCCTGCGCGTCCTTCACCCTGTATGTGCACGGCGAAGCTGCCGGCCGCTTTACGCTGAAGGTCCCCGGCGGGCACAACGTGCTGAACGCCCTGGCCGCGATCGCGGCCGCCGACGTGATGGGCGCCTCCCGCGAGGCGCAGCAGGAGGGCCTCTCCTCCTTCATCGGCGCGGAGCGGCGCTTTGAGTACAAGGGCAGGCGCGGCGGCGTCACCGTCATCGACGACTACGCCCACCATCCCACCGAGATCAGCGCCACCCTGGACACGGCCCGCAAGGTGCCCTGCCGCACCCTCTGGTGCGTGTTCCAGCCCCACACCTACACCCGCACAAAGGCCCTGCTGGATGATTTCGCGAAGGCCCTCTCGGCGGCCGACCGCGTGGTCCTCGCCGACATCTACGCAGCCCGGGAGACCGACACCCTCGGCGTCAGCTCGAAGCTCCTCGCGGAGAAGATCTCGGCCCTCGGCACGACGGCGGAATATTTTCCGACATTTGCCGAAATTGAGGAACATCTCCGCCGCAGCTGTACTGACGGCGACCTGTTGATAACCATGGGTGCGGGAAACATTGCAGCCGTCGGAGAAGACTTCCTGAAAGACTGATTATCCACAGTATCCACATGTGCATGCACGCCGGAATGTGCATCACATGTGGATTCTTTTGTGGAAAAGACAATGTTCTCTTTTGATTTTCCCTGTGCTATACTTATCGGTACCGGGATGGGGGAGTCCCGGCGGGAAAGGATGACACAGTATGAAACTTCACCTGCCGCAGGATGGCGGTGTGACCATCATAGAAAACGACTTTATCGACCTTTATATGCCCTACGCGAACGGGGAATTTGTCAAGGTATACCTGTACATACTCCGCTGCGCGGGGTGCGGCGTCGAGCTCTCCGTCTCTTCCATCGCGGACGTCTTCAACCATACCGAAAGCGATGTGCACAGGGCGCTCACCTACTGGGAAAAGCTCCGTCTCCTGAAGCTGCAGTATGACGAGGGCGGCGCCTTAAGCGACATTCATCTGCTGGCTGCCCGTCCCGCCGCGGACGGGTCAGGAGCTTCTGCGGACGGTCAGTCCGCGGTGAGCAAGGCGATGCCCGGAACCTCAGCAGGTCCCGCTCTTCTTGCCGCGCCTGCCGCGGCGCGCACGACCGCGCAGCCGGAGGCACCGCTTTCCGAAGAGCCGCAGCCGCAGGAGAAAAAGCCTGCCGCCCCGGTCTCTTCCCAGCAGCGCATCGATCTGGAGCGCAGGCGCCAGCTGATGGAGCAGGAGGAGATCCGGCAGCTCATGTATGTCGCGGACACGTACTACGGAAGACCGCTTTCTCCCTCGGAGCAGGCGGACCTTCTCTGGTATTACGACGGCCTCGGCTTTTCCGCCGACCTGATCGAGTACCTGATCGAGTACTGCGTCTCCCGCGGGCATACCGGCCACCGGTACATGGAAAAGGTCGCTTCCGAATGGCATAAGAGCGGCTATAAGACCGTCACAGAGGCAAAGCAGGGCAGCGCCGCCTACGGCGCCGACTATTTTGCTGTTTTTCGCGCGCTCGGCATCCGCAGTCATGTGCCCACGCCGGCCGAGACCGAGTTCATGGACCGCTGGCTGCGCACCTACGCGCTCCCGCTTGACGTGATCGGCGAGGCCTGCAGGCGGACCATCCTGCAGATTCATGAGCCCAGCTTTGAATATACGGATAAGATCCTGCGCAAATGGCACCAGGCCGGCGTGAAGACCATCGCCGACATTCAGCCGCTTGACCAGGCCCACGCCACCCGCGCCGCGGGACGGGAGCCGGTCAGGAGAAGCGGGGCCGGTGCAGGCAGGTTCGGCAATTTCCCCCAGCGCGTCTATGACTGGGGAAGTCTGGAGCAGCAGCTGCTCTCCGAGCCGGATCCGGAAGGAAAGGAAGGCTGACTTTGGGTCTGACCAACACACAGTATGATGCCCTCATGCGCATGTACAGCCAGCGGCAGCTGGAGGCACGCCATGAGCAGGAAAAGCGGCGTGAGGAGGCCTATGCGGCCATCCCGGCGCTTGAAGACCTCGACCGCGAGGCCGGCGCGGCAAGCCTTGCCCGGGCCAGAGTCCTTCTCGGCGGGGACGGCAGCGCCCCTGCCGGCGGCAATGCAGTAATCTCTGCGGAAGGGCTGCGCAGCGCCCTTGCCGATATTTCAGCACGGCGCGCAAGGCTGCTTGAAGCCCACGGTTTTCCCGCCGATTATCTGGAGCCCCGCTACACCTGTCCCGACTGCCGGGACACGGGCTATGTGGACGGGAAGCGATGCCGCTGCTTTATCCGGGCGGCGACGGAGCTTCTCTACGACAATACCGGCCTGCGGGAAGTGCTCGCCAGAGAAAATTTTGATACCTTCTCTCTGGACTATTATCCGGAGGATCTTGTACATCCGCAGACAGGAAAAAGCGCAAAGGCATATATGCAGGAAGTGCGCGCGCTCTGTCTGCGTTTTGTGCGCGATTTTGACCTGCCTCCCGAGAAAAGGGCCGTCACGAACCTCTTCTTCTACGGCGGCTGCGGTCTGGGCAAGACCTTTCTGTCCCACTGCATCGCCCGGGAGCTGATCGAGACCTCGCACTCCGTCCTGTGCTTTTCCGCAGGAGACCTGTTCGACGGTCTGGCCAGGGAGACCTTCCGCCGGGAGGACACTTCAGCCGGAGCAGCCGTCTCCATGGAGGATCTCACCGCCTGCGACCTGCTCATCCTCGATGACCTGGGCACCGAAATGACCAACACCTTCGTGGCGTCCGCCCTGTTCCGCATCCTGTCGGGCAGGCTCTCGGCCGCCAGAAGTACGATCATCTCCACGAACCTTCCCCTGCAGGTCTTCGCGGATACCTACTCGGAGAGAGTCTTTTCCCGGATCACCAGCAGCTTCCGGCTGATCCAGCTGTACGGAAACGACATCCGAATCCAGAAAAAACTGAAGGGGATCCCGTAGATCCCCAGGACCGGTATCAACCGACCTGTTCATGACGACCACCCGACACCGGAATAAGGAGGCTCTGCACATGCAGTCTGCAGTTACCAGCAATCAGGAAAACATCCCCGTAGGCGCCCTCGGCATCGTCGCTCTCGACAGCTGCCGCGTGCTCGGCGAGAAGATCGACCGCTACATCGTCAAATGGCGCAGCGACCGCGATCACAAACACAGCCAGAGTCCGGCCCTTGAAGAATATGCCCGCGATACCTACCTCATCCGGACCAGCGCTCCGCGCTTCGGCTCCGGCGAGGCCAAAGGCGTCGTGCACGATTCGGTCCGCGGCGATGATCTTTACCTGCTCGTCGACGTCTGCAATTACAGCATCACCTACACGATGAACGGCATCGTCAACCGGATGTCCCCGGATGATCACTTTGAAGACCTCAAGCGCGTGATCGCCGCGATCGGCGGAAAGGCCCGCCGGATCAACGTCATCATGCCCTTCCTCTATGAGAGCCGCCAGCACAAGCGCAACCAGAGAGAATCCCTGGACTGCGCGACGGCGCTGCAGGAACTGGTCAGCATGGGCGTGGAGAACATCATCACCTTCGACGCCCACGACCCGCGCGTCCAGAACGCGATCCCCATCCACGGCTTCGAGTCGGTCCGCCCCGTCTATCAGTTCATCAAGGGACTGTTCCGGGCGGCGCCCGATTTTCCGACCACTTCCGATAAGCTGATGATCGTCAGCCCGGACGAAAACGGCACCTCCCGCGCCATCTACATGGCAAACGTGCTGGGCGTGGACATGGGTATGTTCTACAAGCGCAGGGACTACAGCACCAGCGTTGACGGCAAGCACCCGGTGGTCGCCCACGAGTTCCTCGGCGCGGATGTCGCCGGCAAGGATATCGTGATCATCGACGACATGATCTCCTCGGGCGACAGCGTCCTGGAGGTGGCCGCCCAGCTCAAGCAGCGGAAAGCCGGCAGGATCTTCATCTGCGCGACCTTCGGCCTGTTCACGAACGGCCTGGAGAAATTCGATGAGGCCTATAAGAAAGGCATCTTCAACTCGCTGCTGACCACCAACCTGGTCTACCAGACGCCGGAGCTCCTCTCCCGCCCCTACTACACGGGCTGTGACCTGAGCAAATTCCTGGCGCTCATCATCGATACCCTCAATCATGACGGCTCCATGAGCGAACTGCTCAATCCCATGGACCGCATCAATAAGTTCCTTGCAAAACGCCGCGGTTGACCCGCGGCGTTTTTTTCATCTCTATTCTACTCGCATTCAGCTGTCCATCTCCCGCTGCAGGGTCCCCAGGGCCGCCTGCTCTCTTCCCGAGCAGGTAAACAGGATGACCTGTCTGCCGCTCTCCAGCAGGCAGCGCAGCGCGACGGCAAGGTGGGCGTCGTCGTACATGGCAAAGGGCTCGTCCAGCACAAGGGGAACCGGCTCGCCGTCCGAGAGGATGTCCGCGGCCGCGATCCGCACGGCCAGGCAGGCCCGCTCGGCCGCGGAAGTGCTGATCTGCCGCGGCTCCAGGACCATGTCCGGCGTGCTGATCTGCAGCTGCCCGCGCTCATCCAGCGCGATCCTCGTATAGCGGCCGCCGCTGAGCTGCGCCAGGATGCGCGACGCCTCCCCGGCAAGCTGCGAACTGCCCCGGGCCGCCATGCCGGCGGAGAGGGAGAGGATCCGTTCCCTGGCCATCTCCAGGGCGGCAAGCTCTTCCTGCTCCTGTCCGCCGCGGTCCGCCTGTCTCCACAGCTCGTCCCTTTCCTGTTCCAGCAGCCGCAGGCGCATCATCATGCTCCTGCGCTTTTCTTCCTTTTCCCGGCGCGCGCCCTCCTTTTTCCCCTCTTCCAGAAGGAGTCTCTCCCTGTCCTGCATCCTGCGCATTTCATTGGGCTCCCGCTCTTCCTCCTCCGCTTCCATCGCCCGGTCGGCAATGATAGAGCGGATGGTCAGGCCGCATAAAAGGAGAAGAAAGGCGGCAAGCATCAGCAGGACGATCCTGCCCGGAATAGAGTGGGCAAAGACCGCGCAGGCCAGGGCCAGCACGCCGCCGACGCCGAGGAGCGCCGCCATGAGCCGCACAAACACGGGGTAAAAGCCGGCTGAAGAGCGCGGCCGCCCGCGC
>CAMOKZ010000014.1 GCA_946618155.1 uncultured Lachnospiraceae bacterium
TCATTCTCCAGAATCTCACTGTTTAAATATGCGCGCAGGGAGCTGTCCAGCCAGGAGACCTCCGTCTGCTCCGTATTGTACGGGATATGCCAAAGGTCCTGATGCTCGGCGATGGTAAAGTTTGTCAGCATCATCAGCGCGTAGTCGCCCTGCCGGTCCAGAATGAGCCACTTGTAGGTGCCGAACCAGCACTCCTTGCCGGGTTCGCCCTCCGCGAGGTTAACATAATTGTTGTGGCGGGCCCGGGCGTCCTTGCGCGCCTGGATTCCCGCAATGCGCTCCTCGGCGTCCAGAAGAGTGCCGACCTTTTCATAGCTGGCGATCGCGTTGTCCTCCCAGTTTGCCTTTTCGTAGATACGGCCGATCGTATAGGTGAACATGCCGGACAGGACAAAGAGCACCGCGCCAAGGACCAGAAGGCCCAGCGCCGTAAGTACAGCAGTGTGTTTAAGCCTCCCCTTCCTGTCGATGGAAGCCTTCTTGTCCGCGCAGGCCTTCGCGCGCTGCGCGCTGTCCCGGTAGTCCCCGAGTCCCTCGTAGAGCTCGGCGGCCTTCCCGTACTCGTAGCCGGCGCCTTCCTTTGATTCAAGCGCCTTCTCTTCCTTTTCGCGCGCTTTTCCGTAGCGGAGGACACGTTCCTCTTCCTCCGTCTCATCCGCCAGCCGGTAGCACTGCTGCGCCAGCTCGGCTGCGTCCTCATAGTCGCCCACCAGTTCGAACATGGCGGCCGCCCTGCGGTAATTCTCAGCCTTGTAGGCGTGCTGCACGATCACGGCGTCCTCGTTCATCTTGATGACCGCCTTCGCGTACAGGCTCTCCTGGGATTCGTAGACCGGCTTCTTTGCCGCCGGTTTTTTTGCCGCTGCCTTTTTTTCAGCCATTCTTTTCCTCTCCAAACGCGAGCCGCAGGATCCGCTCCGTCGCGTGACCGTCGCAGCCGCTCATAAATTTATCACGGAAGGCCCTGACCTCCCCGGGGTCAAAGCTTTCCAGGGCGCCGCGCAGCGCGCGGGCCAGCTCCTCGCTGTCCGTGACGACAGGCCCGGGCGTCATCTCCTCGTAGGGATAGTAGAACCCCCGCCAGTCATGGTAGTCCGCAAGATCGGGGGCGTAGAAGAGCATGGGCCTCTCCATCAGGGAATACTCAAAGATCAGGGACGAATAGTCTGTGATGCAGACATCGCTCACGATCAGCAGGTCCTCGATCGTCATCTCCTCGGAAACGTCAAAGACGAAGTCCTTCCAGGCTTCCGGGACGGGCGGGCGCTTCTTCACAAAGGGATGGTGCTTGCAGAGGAAGATCACATCCTGTGCCGTCTCCTGCGCCTCCAGCCCCTGCCGCGCCGCTTCCCGCAGCAGGCCGAGATCCGGCAGCGCCGGGCTTGCGGCCTCCGCCACCTTTCCCCGGAAGGTCGGGGCGTAGAGGACGACCTTTCTGCCCTCAGCCTGAGGCACTGCTTCATGCAGCCGCTCCGCCGCCTTCTTCCGGAAGGCTTCGCTGAAAAATACATCCGTGCGGCTGACGCCGACGGGCACGATCCGCTCTGCCCTGTCCTCCATGTGGAAGGCTTCCGCGTAGGCCCAGACCACCTCCGGGCTGCTCACCGTCACATAGCTGAAGTTGCGGTGGACGGGGAAGCGCTCCAGCTCCTTCCTGTCCGAACCGAATTTCAGCTCGGCCACGCTGTATCCGAATTTTTTAAAGGCGCCGGCGGCGTGCCAGACCTGCACGGCCGTCGTCTCCGGCCGCATCGGCAGGCTGCTGAGGAAGTAGCAGGAATCGTCCACGAAGATCACCTGGGCGTCCGCCACCTCGCGGATGGCCTTCAGGCACCTTGCGCGGACCTTCTTCCTGTTCTCGATCCCCTCGCGCAGGCAGACCGTTTTCAGCTCATATCCGCCCCGTTTTTTCAGCGCCCGGTAAAGCAGGCGGCAGTTGTCGGAGAGGGCATTCTCCCTCACCTCCAGGAAGACCACCTTGCCGGGCTTTACCGGCGTTTCGGCGCAGGCCTTCCGGTACAGACGCGGGTAGAGATGATGCAGGGTCCAGGTCCGGTATACCGTACCGAACGCGTGCCTCGCCCTGCGGTAGAGCGCTCCTTTTTCCATGATTATCCGTTCCAGACCATTACGGTCTTTCCTCTCTCTTTATAGATATCCGTCTCAAAGGCGCGGACCATATCCGGGATGCCGCGCACATCAATGACGGCGCCGACCATTTTTTCCAGGTACTCCGGGACCTCGCGCCTGCTCTCATAGAGACCGAGAAGCCCCTCAAAGTCCGCCCTGCCGCTGCGGCTCGTGCCGATGATCCGCAGGCCCTTCTCCAGGACCATCCGGGTCCACACGGGCACCGGCTCCTCGGAGACGCCGAGGATGGCGATGGTCCCCTCCGGGCGGATGTGATCGATGATCTGGCTGATCACGGCGCCGCTCGCCGCGCCGCCGACACACTCAAACCCGTGATCGATCTGCAGGTCCGCCGGTATCGCACTGACCGGGCAGACGTCGTCCACGAAGGAAAAATCGTTCATCTTGCTCTCGCTGACGCCGAACACGATGATCCTGCTCCTGGGCATGCGCGCGCGAAGGAGCAGGGCTGTAAAGTAGCCCATGTTGCCGTCGCCCCAGACGCCGATCGTCTCCCGGCCGCCGTGGGCCGCCGCGTCAAAGCGCGAGATGGCGTGCCAGCAGACGGAGACCATCTCCGTAAAGGCCGCC
This sequence comes from uncultured Lachnospiraceae bacterium, assembly GCA_946618155.1. Taxonomy (GTDB): domain Bacteria; phylum Bacillota; class Clostridia; order Lachnospirales; family Lachnospiraceae; genus CAMOKZ01. Next base: position 2,722 of record CAMOKZ010000014.1, read on the forward strand.
GTCAGATCACCGAGGCTCTCCGGCACGGGCAGCACCCTGTCCGGACGGGTGGCGATATATTCCTGCATGAAGCCGTCCATCGTGCTCCCGCGGAACAGGCTCGAGCGCAGATAATTTTCCGCCGCGTAGGGGCTCTCCTCCCGCGGCACGTTGGGGATCATGACCACGCGGCTGCCGGGCGCGTATGTCCCGGAGGGATCCTGCATGACGATGCCGATGCCCTCGTGGATGAGGGCCATGGGCAGCTTTTTCGCCAGGACCTCAGCCGGGCGTTTCCCCTGATAATAGCGCTGATCCGCGTTGCAGACAGAAAGATGCGTCGGCCGCACGATGAGCGCGCCGCCGGTTTCGATCTCCTGAAACGCCGCCTCGAACTGCCGCGGGCGGGTCAGCTGCCAGACCGTATTCAACATGTCTTACATCTCCATGCCAAGCAGGGCCTTTGCCACCGTGACGTCGTAGGGGTAGGTGATCTTGATGTTGAACACCTCGCCCTGGACCAGCTGCACCTTCTCCCCCTGCAGGACCAGAATCTTGCAGGCGTCCGTGAGGATCTCCCGCTCCTGCGCGGAGAGGGCCTCGTAGGTCTCCTTCAGCTTTTTCGCGGCAAAGGACTGGGGCGTCTGCCCCTGGTACATATAGGAGCGGTTCGGGATGGAGGTGATGCACCCGCCCTCCCGGCTCTCCACAATGGTATCCGTTGCGGGGATCACGGTATCGCAGGCGCCATACTCTCTCGCCGCCTGAATGTTCTCCTCAATGATGCGGTGCGTCACAAAGGGGCGGACCGAGTCGTGGGTCACGATGATCGTCTCGTCGGTGAGCCTGCCCATTTTCTCAATGTGCCGGATCGCGTTCATCACGGTCTCGTTCCGGGTCTCCCCGCCCTGCAGCACCTCGATGCCCGCGGCATCCGGCAGGTACCGGCGGATGATGTCCCGGGTATAGCCCATCCATGCCTGCGGGACCAGCACAAGGATCCCGGCAAACCCGGGATGGACCGCAAATTTCTCCAGCGTGTGGATGATGATCGGTCTGCCGCCCAGCTCGATAAACTGCTTGGGCTTTTCTGAATTGCCCATCCGGGTGCCGATCCCGCCGGCCAGAATAACGCCGTATACTTCGCTCATGCTCTCTTTTCCTCCACGGTGCCCCTCCGGGCCCTGTCCCTCTTTTCGTTCCGGCGCGTCGTTTTTCTGATTATCCGGACGAGCCGGTCCGTCACATGCCCGTCGCAGCCGCTCATCCAGGTCTCCAGGAAAGCGTCGGGCATCTTTTTATTATACGTTTTATCCCCTGCCGATGCAAGGTATTCCTGCCGCACAGCCCCGGCCAGGGCACTCTCCCGGGTGATCTTCGGCCCGGGGATGGTGTCAAAGTCGAGGTAGAACCCCCGCCTTGCCCGGTATTCCTCCAGGTCCGGCACATACAGGACCAGGGGGCGCTCAAAGAGCAGATACTCGAAGATCAGGGAGGAATAGTCCGCGATCAGCACGTCGACCACCGGGAAGAGACGGTCCGTCGGGATGGGGCAGCTGCTCTCGCCGAACTGCTCCATCAGGTGCGGATGGACCCTGGTGAGCACCAGCCATTCGTTCCCCAGCTCCTCCTGGAGACGCTGCGCGTCAAAGGGCGGCAGGGAAGGCTTTCCGGCGTTCCCGCGGAAGGTCGGCGCCCACAGCACGACTTTCTTTCTCTCCGCGCCGGGATAGAGGGCGTAAAACTCATCACGGCACTGCTGCGTCCACTCTTCATCAAAAAAGCGGTCCGTCCGGGAAATGCCGGCAGGCCGCACCCTGTACTCGGGCAGGCGCATGGCCGAGGCAAAGGGAGCGACACATGCCTCGCTGCTCACCGTCACCATGCTGACGTTGCGGTACACATGCCCCTTGTAGCCTGCGGGGATATCATCCGCCGCGTCATACCCGAACTTTTTATAGGCCCCGCAGGCGTGCCACAGCTGCAGCACCCGGGTCCCGCTCTTCCTGCGGCAGGACGCCGCGGGAAGGAAATTATCGCTGATCACGACCCAGCCGGCGCCGGCGTAAAGCCGCATAAACCGGAGCATGAAGGCAAAGACGGCCCCCGGCCGCGCTGCCTGCACGTCCATATACATTTCCCGGATGGTGAATTCCCCGGTCTCTTTCAGCGCGTCCCGGAGAAGCTCCATGCTCTCCGGCACATCGTCATGATGCGCGTCCGCAAAGATGACCAGGCGCGGATCGATCTTCTTCAGGCGAAAAAGGCCGTACCAGAGCGGGAGCAGAACATTCTGCGCCGCCATCTTGATGACCTGCTTTGCCCCAAATCCTATGTTCATTCCCTCTCCCCCCGGGCGGTCTCTTCACTCTCGCGCAGGTTCGCCCGCTGTTTCATTTCCGCCACGATATACCGGGGTCTTCCCTTGACCTCCTCGTAGATCCGCGCGATGTAGAAGCCGATGACGCCCAGGCTGATCATGATCACGCTGCCGATCAGCAGGATGAGCAGGATGACCGTCGTAAAGCCCGTCGCGGCGTGTCCGCCGAAATACCGCACCAGCGTCTGGATGCCGAGAATAACGGCAAAGAAGAAGACCGCCACGCCGGCTCCCATGACAAAGTGCATCGGGGCCGCGGAATAGCCGACGATATTGTCCACCGCGTACCGGATGAGGGCGCGCAGCCCCCACTTGGAGGTGCCTGCTTCCCGCTCCTGCACGTCAAATTCGACCTGTCTGGTCTTATACCCGATCCAGGAGGACTGGGCGCGGAAAAAGGAGCTTCTCTCCGGCATCTCCAGTACGCTGTCCACCGCCTTCCGGTCCAGCAGCCTGAAGTCCGAGGCGCGGGACATGTCCGTCCCCGTGGCCTTCGTCATGATCCAGTAAAAGATGCCGACCGCCATGCGGTGGGTGATCCGCTCGCGGCCTCTGGAGCGCTTGACGCCCTCCACCACCTCGGCGCCGTCCTCCCAGAGCCGGTACATCTCCACCAGCGCAGCAGGCGGATGCTGCAGATCGCAGTCCATCACCGCCGCGCAGTCTCCCTTCGCCTCCGCAAGGCCCGCCATGATGGCTGCCTCCTTGCCGAAATTCCGGGAAAAGCGGACGCCGCGGACCCGGCTGTCCTCATCGCAGGCCCGGGCGATCATTTCCCAGGTGGTGTCCTTTGAGCCGTCATCCACAAAAATGAGCTCGAAGGGGATCTGCTCCCGTTCCAGAATCTCCCGGAGCACGCTGACCGTTTTCGGCAGCATCTCTTCTTCATTATAAGCAGGCAGTACGACCGACAGCCTGCCGTTTTCTCTCTCCATCGCAAGCACCTCCGGGGATCAGTTCTTCTTCACAAAAATCAGGAACTTGCTGAATACGTAGTTGAGGGCGAGCACGATGAACTGGATGATGATCTTCGCCGCCAGCTCATGCATGTGCAGGCCGTTCACCAGAAGCGGCACCCCGCCCACCTCGATCGCCATCGTGGTCAGGCGTGCGGTGACAAACTTCACAAACTCCGGCCACCGTTCGGAAAACCCTCTGGCCTTCGATTCAAAGACGAAGCGTGAGTTCACGTAATAGGCAAACAGGATGGCGCAGATGACGGAAATGGTATTCGCGGGTACCAGCGGCACCCCCGCCGCCCTGCGCAGCAGCCAGAAAACACCAAGATTCACCAGCGTGGAAAGCCCGCCGTAGAAAATATAGCGCAGGACCCGGTTGTTGTAGCAAAGGAAGAACATCTTCCGGATCCACCCCAAAAACCGCATCTTTTCTCCTTTTCCGCTAAAAATGAGTGGTAACTATTTTAGCACAGGGCCCCATCAAGTGCAACCGGGCGCACCAGCCGTGAATAGTAACCTTTTTACTCAAGTAGCATGCGGTAAACGTCCCGCTTGCCGAGCCCTCTATCTTTTGCCACCTTTTTCATGGCTTCCTTCCGGTCCATCCCCTGCGCCGTATACAGGGCAAGATGGTCGGCGATGGGCATTTCGGCCCAGCCTTCGCGGATCTCCTCCTCCATCTCCCCACGGGATCTTCCCTCGATCACGATGACGCACTCGCCGCGCGGCGCCTCGGCCTCATAATGGGCAAGGGCCTCCTTCAGCGTTGTCTGGAAGATGGTCTCGTGCTTCTTGGTCAGCTCCCGGCACACGGTGCACCGCCTGTCCCCCAGCGCCTCCGCCAGGGCAGAGAGCGTGCGCACCAGCCGGTGCGGCGCCTCGTAGAGCACGATGGTGCGGGTCTCCGTCTTCAGCTCCTCCAGGATCTGCTCCTGCTCCTTCTTCTCCCGGGGGAGAAAGGCCTCAAAGCAGAAGCGCCTCGTCGGCAGTCCGGAGATGACCAGGCCCGTCACGCAGGCGCAGGCCCCGGGCACCGCGGTAACGGCAACCCCCGCCTCCAGCGCCATCCGCACCAGGTCCTCGCCGGGATCGGAGATGCCGGGCATACCGGCGTCCGTGATCAGGGCGATGTTCTGGCCGGCCAGGAGCTTGTCCACCAGGACTCTGGCCTTTTCGATCCGGTTGTTCGCATGGTAGCTGGTCATCGGCGTATGGATGTCAAAGTGACTGAGCAGCCGGATGCTGTTGCGCGTATCCTCCGCGGCGATCAGGTCGGCCTCCTTCAGGACGCGGACCGCCCGGAAGGTCATGTCCTCCAGGTTGCCGATGGGCGTCGCGCACAAATATAATGTCCCCGCCATTATCCTTCTGCCTCCTGTCCGTAGATCTCGTTCATCGCGGCAGACGGCGTACCGTCCGCCTCATAAAGAATAAGCGGCGCCTGCACCGTAAGCCCCGCCCCGGCCCCGCGCACTGCCTCGATCAGCACCAGGGACGGCTCCTTGTCCGCCCTCGGGTGCACAAAGCGCATCCGCTTGGGCTCCATCCCGTCCTGCTGCAGGCACGCGAAGATTTGTGCCAGGCGCCCCGGCCGGTGTACCATATAAAAGCTTCCGCCGGGCTTAAGCGCCCTGGCCGCTGCCCGGGTAAAATCCTCCAGGCGGCCCAGGATCTCATGCCGCGCGGCGGCGATCTCCCTGTCCTTCGGGACTATCCCGGAGTCCGCCGCCATGTAGGGCGGATTGCCGGTCACGGTATCAAAAGAAGCCGCCGGGAAAATCCTGTCGGCTTCTCTGATATCCCCATGTATGATCGTGATCGTCTCTTCCAGGCTGTTCATCCGGACGCTCCTGCGCGCCATGTCCGCGCAGCGCGCCGAGATCTCCAGGCCTGTATAGGATCCCCGGCCGTACCGGCCGTACATGAGCAGGGGCACGATGCCGGTTCCCGTTCCCAGGTCGAGAGCGCGGCCGCCTTCCTTTACCCCGGCGTACCAGGCCAGAAGCACCGCATCCGTCCCGAAACAGAAGAGCGACCGGTTCTGGATGATTTTCAGTCCCCGGCGCTGCAGGTCATCCACCCGCTCCCCCTCCAGCAGGAGGGGCTGCGGGGATACTTCCTTATTCATCGTCGCGAAGCGCGGAGCCTGTCTCTTCCTGCTCCAGGATCTCCAGTTCCTCCAGCTCCCCGATCTCCTCCGGGCTCTGCAGGTCGCCCTTTTCATGGAGCTTCTCAAATCCGCCGAGCTCTGCGATCTCCTCATCGACCTGCGCGGCTGCGATCTCCTCGGGCGTGCCTTCCTGCTGCGCCTTCGCGGCGGCCTCCGCCGCTTTTCTGCGCCTGCGCTCGCCGCGCGTCTCACGGCGGCGGTGTTCCCTCGGCTCCTGCCCTTCCTGTTCGTTCTGGGCTCCCTCGCCCCGGCGCTCACGTTTTTCCTTATCCCTGCCCTGGGCGCCCTCTTTCTCACGGCCGCCCTTTTCGCGGGAATGTCCGCCCTCGCGGTTCTCTTTCCCGGTGCGGTTTTCCTTGCCCTCGCGGTTCTCCTTACCCTCGCGGTTTTCCTTGCCCTCGCGGCCTTCCTCGGACCGCTCGTGGTTCTTCTTGCGGTCGCGCTTGCGCTCCTTCGGCTGCTGCTCCTCACCGGAGCCGGCCTTTTCGCCTTCGCCCTTCGCCTTGTCCTGCCTGCCCTTGTCGCCTTTTCTGCGGCGCGGCTTGAACTTCAGCTCGGCGGCGTCGTACTCCTCCACCGTCTTCGTGTCGCCGTCCTCAAAGAGGACCTTCACCTTCTGGCGCAGAATGTTGACGCCGGTCACCACGCCCTGCTCGCCGGAAGGCGTTGTGACGGTATCGCCGTTCGCCGGCAGCTGGCTGTTCAGATATTCGTAGGTCTCCTCCTCGTTCTTGAGGCAGCACATCAGCCTGCCGCAGACGCCGGAGATCTTGACCGGGTTGAGCGAAAGGTTCTGCTCCTTCGCCATCCGGATGGTCACGGGGGCGAAGTCGGACAGGAAGGTATGGCAGCACAGCGGTCTTCCGCAGACGCCGACGCCGCCCAGGATCTTCGTCTCATCGCGCACGCCGATCTGGCGCAGCTCGATTCTCGTCCGGAATACGGAGGCCAGGTCCTTGACCAGTTCACGGAAATCGACCCTGCCGTCGGCTGTAAAGTAGAACAGCAGCTTGGTCCCGTCGAAGGTATACTCCGCGTCGATCACCTTCATATCCAGGTTATGTTTGCGCACCTTCTCGCGGCAGACCTTCAGGGCCTCGCGCTCGCGCTCCCGGTCCTGGGCCACCCGCTCGATATCCTCCGGAGAGGCCATGCGCAGCACAGCCCGGAGCGGCAGCACCACCTTATCCTCGGAGATCTCCTGGATGCTTCCGGTCACCGTCCCGTACTCGATGCCCCGGGAGGTCTCCACGATCACGTGATCCCCGGGATGCATGGAGTATTCCTTCGGATCAAAATAATATACCTTGCCGGCGCTGCGAAAGCGCACACCTACGATCTTTACCATGTTTATCTCCTGTCGTGGCGGCGGCTCCCCGGCCGCCTTTAATTATCCCTGATCGCAAGGAACAGCAGTTCCATCGCGAGTTCAAAATTCACATTCGCCCGCAGGCGGTCTTTTGTTCTGGCAAGCGCCGTCAGCACAGCCTCGAGCCCTTCGTAGCTCCTGCTCTGCGCCTCCTGGCGGATATTGCCGATCTGGTCTTTGAACACGACGCCGTCGGCGCTCCGGGTCGCCTTGAACAGCAGCACATCCCGGTACCAGATGCCGAGTACGCCGAGAAAGTCCTCCACAGAAAGCGCGCCTTCCTTCGCTTTTCCTCCGCCGAAGGCAGCGATCTCCTCGGTCAGCGCGGTGATATCCATGGACCGGATATGGATCGCCAGCCGCACCGCAGCCGTCCTGACCTCGCCGAACTCCCGCGAGGAAGCCAGCTTTTTGGCCTTCCCTATGCTTCCCTGGGCAAAGGCCGTGCACAGATCTGCCTGGTAGTCCGGCACCTCCATCTTCTCCATGAGCCAGCTGCGCACGGTTTTATCCGGCACCGGCCGAAGGGGAAGCAAAACGCATCGGCTGCGGATGGTCTCCAGCATGATGGAGGCGTTCGTGGTCAGAAGCAGCAGCACCGCGTAATCGGGCGGCTCTTCCAGCGTCTTCAGGATCGCGTTCTGCGCGGCCGTATTCATTTTCTCGGCCTCGTCGATGATGTAGATCTTTTTTCCCCCGTCGTAGGGACGGATCGAGGCGTCCTCAATGACCTGCTCGCGGATCTCGTCCACGCGGATGGTCGCCGGTCTCTCATGGACGACCCGGATCACATCGGGATGGTTTTTCCCCATGAACTTTTTGCAGGAGCGGCACTCGCCGCAGGCTTCGTCTCCCCCGCGCTCACACAGAAGCGCCTGGGCAAAAGCCTCCGCGATCATTTTTTTCCCGCTCCCGGGGGCGCCCGAGATCAGATACGCGTGACTGATATTCCCGGAACGGATGGCCCCGCGCAGATAACTGACCGTCATCTCATGGCCGACGATATCACGAAAATACGCCATATCCGCTCCTTTCTGCCGGGTTTGAGGAAATGCTCATCAAAAAAGAATATCACAAATCGCCGCCCGTGTACAGTTATCTTTCTCCCCTGCGGACCGCCCCGATGTAGGCGGCTATCCCGGCAACGCATTCCTCTTTGTCCGCGTCGTTGACGAACCTGACCGTGATCCCTGCCGCCGCGAGACGCTCATCCGAGAAATCCTTCTGGTCCGCCAGGAACCGGCGGCACATCTCCTCATAGTTGGGCTCGCTCTGCTTTCTCTCCCGCTTCAGGGCCCGCTCGAGCCGCACGTCGTCCGGGGTCTCGACATAGAGCGGAATCACCGTTTCCGCGCCGTAATAGTCCCGCAGCTTTTCAAAGGATTCCAGGGTGCCGATTCCCAGAAGGTCGCCCTCCCCGTCCTCTTCGCGCAGCGCGGCGGTAAAATAGGTCCAGTCCCCCAGGACGGTGTGATAGACCCGCTTTTCGATCACGCGGCCTTCCCGCTCCATCGCGGCCAGGCCCTCCTCATCGGTAAAGTGATAGTCCGCGCCGTCCCGCTCTCCCGCCCGGATCGGCCTGGTCGTCCAGGGGACCAGCGGGGAAAGCCCCAGCGCCTCATCCCCGAGCAGGCCCTCGTAGACCATGTTTTTCCCGGTCGCGCTCTTTCCCATGATATAGAAGATATAACGCATCGGCATTTCCGCCTTCCTCTTTGTTTCTGTTTTATTCTTTTTCCGCCTCCGCGACGATCCGTATCGTGCCAAGGCTGTGGTCCGCCATGCCCTGCAGTGCATAGCCCCGGGCGGCAAGCCTCCGGGCGAGGCCGATGATCCCGGGCGTGATCTTCTCCCCCGGGGCAAGCAGCGGGATGCCCGGCGGATACTGGTACAGGAATTCCGCGCAGATCTTCCCCGCGCTCTCCGCAAAGGACACTGCCCGCGCGGGCGCGTCCATCGCCTCCGCGATGGTCATCGCCGTCTCCGGCAGTTCCTCAGACCCGGGCACCAACGCCCCTGTCTGCGCCGCTTCTGCCTGAGGCACATACTTTTCTTCAAGCTCCCGCATAGCCGCGGCAAGGCGGATGAAGCCCTCGTCCGTGTCCGCTATGCTGGTCAGCATCAGCACGTACCCCGCGGCTTCCATCTCGGGCTCCAGGTGATAGACCCGGCGGAAGATCTCCGCCAGCTCCCTGCCCGTAAGTCCGCTGTTTCCCGTCCCGATCAGCAGCCGGGAGGGATCGTCCGTCTCCGGCAGACGGAAGGTCTTCCATTCCTTCGCCTCTTTGCGGAATGCCTTAAGCCGGGAGGCAAAGGCGGAAAAGAGCGCCTCTCCCTCCTTTTCCAGCAGGCGGATGCAGGAATCCATACTGGCCATCATCACATAGCTGGGGCTGCTCGTCATCAGGATGCGCAGCCACTCCCCGATCCTGTCCGGGCTTACCCTGTCCGAGCAGAGATGCAGGAGAGCCGTCTGGGTAAGGGACGGCAGCGTCTTGTGCAGGCTGTGCACCACGACGTCGGCGCCCTGCCCGCAGGCGTTTTCCGGGAAATCCGGATGCAGGCCGAAATGCGCGCCGTGGGCGGCGTCCACGATCAGGACTGCTCCTGCCCGGTGCGCCGCGTCAGCGATCGCGCCGATATCGGAGACGATCCCGTCATAAGTGGGGGAGGTGACAAAGACCGCGCAGGTCCCCGGATGCTCCCGCAGCAGACCCTCGATCTTTTCTGCGCTGACCGGGCCGTTTATCCCGGCCTTCGCGGCTTCCCCCTCCGCGGGGTCCGGCATCGCCCAGTACACGCTGAGCTCCCGCAGCCTTGCCGCGTGGAAGAGCGAGCGGTGGCTGTTCCTTGCCGCGATGATCTCCCCGCCCCGCCGGGCGCAGGCGCATACGGCGGCAAGAATGCCCGACGTGCTTCCGTTTACCAGATAAAATGTCCGTTTCGCGCCGTAAAAGGCGGCGGCGCGCTGCTGCGCTTCAAGGAGCAGTCCCTCGGCGCAGTGCAGGTCGTCAAACCCGTCGATCTCTGTAATGTCGATGGCAGCCGCCCCGCCCGCAAGGTCCGTCCGGCGCTTATGCCCCGGCATGTGGAACGGGTACATATCCGATGCGGAGAGGGCGCGCAGCGCTTCCTCAAGGCTTTTATCGATCACGCCTTCAGTCCTCTCCTTCTTCGCCGCCGGGGGCGATGTTGTCGCTGATCACCTGCCAGATATCGTCCGTCTGGGAGCCGAGCACCCAGGCGGCGATGCCGCCGAGCTCATATTTGCTCACCAGGGAAGCCTTTTCGGCGATGGATGCCGCGTCCTCCAGCCAGATCTCGCAGAAGGTGCCGTCGACATCCCAGCCCACATAGTACTGGCCGGTCTTCTCATCCCACTCGGGCGTCAGGCTATAGCTCTCCACCGTTTTCGCCGCGCCGCTCATGCCGAGCAGCTCGCTGGTGACCGTGTTCGTCCCGTCGCCGTTGGGCGTCGTATACCAGATGCGCGTATAGAAGGGCACGCCGCTCAGGATCTTGCCCGCCGGCACTTCCTCCAGCGTCTTCTGGATGCCCTCCTCCTCGAAGGAGAGGGAGGCCACGCTGCCCGCCGCCGGAGAGCCGGAATAATGCTCGTCATAGCCCATCAGGATGACGTAATCCGCCACCCGGCCGAGCTCATCCCGCTCAAAGAAGGTATTGAACGGATAGGGCTCCGGCACGTCCACGGAAAAGACGAGCCCTGCCGCACGGCAGGCGACGCCCATCTCTCTTACGAACTGCACGTAGTGGTAGCGGTCTTCCTCGTAGATGTACTCAAAGTCAAGGTTGACGCCTTCCACCTTCAGCTCCAGCGCCTCCTCGACGATGTTGCGGATCATCTTCGCCCGCATCGCGGTGGACTGCATCAGGACAGTCGTATCCACCTCCGGCGCGAAATTGTCCACGAGGACCCAGATGTCCAGGCCCGCCCGGTGCGCCTTGCGCACATAGTCCTTATCGCCCAGGGAGCGGATATTGCCGTTGTTGTCGGAAAGGGAGAACCAGGTCGGGGAGATCACGTTCACCCCGGTCATGTTCTCGATGGCGGAATCCAGATAATCGTTGCTGTCGGCGTTGTCGATCTGGTGCCAGACCAGGTTGACCAGGTCGTCCCTCGTCAGGCTCGAGTAGGGCGCCTCCCCCTCGAAGGTCCTCTCCTCGGTGACGGGGACTGCTTCCTCAAAGCGGTTTACGCGGACATAGCCGATATAGCCGTCCGCCGAGACCACGCGGGCCCATTTCTCGCCCTGCTCGAGGAGGCGTACGCTCTCGCCCTTCGCGATGTCCGTCAGGATGGGGCTCTTGATCCCGCCCTGATAGCGCACCACGGTATCGCGCTTCGCGGTCATCATCTGCTTTTCGCTCCAGTCGTACCGGACAAAGGCGTGGGTCATCCCCTCATCGGTATAGCATTCCACGTCGGCAAACCGGGCGAGAAACTCCTCGGAAAAGAAAATGCTGCCGTCCTCGGCAAGGACGATGGGGACCTTGAACTCTTTTTCCTCCCCGTCCGCCGTATAGGACGCGCTCCCCTCCGGGATGTGCCAGGTATCCGTATCCGTGGTGTAGAGCATCTCGCTGTTCTCCTCGTCCCAGTAGAACCGCGTCGTGATGTTCTCCCGGATCATGGAAAAATCGAGATACACCGCGCCGTCCTTGACCAGCGCCGCTCTCTCCTCCATATGGTCCTCCAGGACCAGGGCGATCCGGTCTTCCCCGGCGTCGCCGAAATACACCGCGGGATCCATCCGCTCCTTCGTGGGCAGATATTTCCAGGCAAGCCACGCCACTGCTGCGGCCGCGGCGACAAGAGCGGCAAGAATAAACGCCGCTGCCCTGCGGCGCTTCTTCTCCCGCTCTCTTCTTCTCCATTTATATTCCGGAGTTCCGGTATCCTGCATAGTCAATTCTCCTGTCTTTACAAATATTCCTTATAGTATAACAGGGAAAGACCATTTCGTCAGTAAAGTTTTCCTTAAAATCACCGCAGGGCGCGGGAAGGGAAGCACAGCGGGGGGCCGCCATTGCTGCCCCGGACCGGGGTATACGGGTGCGCATTCGCTTTTTGTTCTGTGATATATTATCCCCTTCCCGGTCCGTTTTTCTTCCCGCGTCCGGACACGGTTTTAATCGCCGTGCCGCGCAAAACACGCCGCCCCTGCCCGCGGCGGCCGCGCGATGCCGCCCGCGGAGGGCGAATTGACCCCTGCGGAAGATGCGGATAACAGGCAATGGGCGTTTTCTGGTCTAGAGGCCTTATCGGGGATCAGAACCTGCCCCTCTCGCGCAGGCACGACGGGACAGAACCTGTTTCCGAATCAGCCGTGAACAATAACATGCAATGTTGGGAAATTTCGGCGATCTGCCGGAAGTGAAAGATGACAAATGATAATACTACTGATATTGATAATAAAATGATCGTATTTTCTCTGCGCGTGATCAGCTCCTTTTCGGCGCCCGCGCCTTTTTCTCCGCATCACCTATTATACAGGATATGTTGTTTTCTGGCAAGTCTCTTTCCCGTAGGGTCTTTACATCTTTCCCTCTTTTTGCTAAACTCTCTGTAATCTGGGAGCGTATCCGCGTTCCCGGGAAACATTTATTCACCGGAAAAAGGGAGTGTGATGCCCGGTATGAAAATCGAAAAAATCAGCAACAACCAGATCCGCTGCACACTGACGCGGGAGGATCTTGCCCAGCGGCGCATCCGTCTTTCCGAACTTGCCTACGGCTCGGAGAAGGCCAGAGCGCTTTTCCGGGAACTGATGCTGCAGGCCGAACGCGAAGTCGGCTTTGAGATCAACAATATTCCGATCATGGTCGAAGCCATCCCCCTCTCCACCGACGCCCTGATTCTTGTGATCACCAAGGTGGAGGATCCGGACGAGCTCGATACCCGCTTCTCCCGCTTCTCCCCCGATGAGGAGGACGGCGAGGGCGATGTCCCCGGTGAGGAGATCACCGTCACCGGCGCGGACGAGATCCTTAATCTCATCCAGAAGATCCACCAGGCCCGCGGGGGTCAGGACAGAAAAGAAAAGCAGGATGACGCCCCGGCCAGGACCGCAGGGGGAGCGCCCTTCCCCGCCGAGACCGCGGACGCGGCTTCCGGCAGCGAGGACGACGCCTACCAGTTCACCCGCTTCTACCTGTTCCACGACCTGGACACGGTCATTCACGCGGCGCGGGTGATCGGCGGAAGATACGACGGGCCCAACGCCCTCTTCCGCAATCCGGACGACCGGAACTATTACCTGCTCCTCAAGAAGGCAGGAACGCCGGACAAGCTGTTCAACAGCATCTGCAACATCCTCTCGGAATACGCCCTGCCGGTCAGCTATACCCCCGGCATGGAGGAGTTTTTCACAGAGCATATGGAGGTCGTGCTGGCCGCCCGTGCCCTGCAGCAGCTCGCCTGGTTCTGAGGAACGAGAAAGACCCGCATGGGAAAGCGGCATGCTCTCCCATGCGGGTCCCTTTTTTCTCTTTCGCGTTCGCGTCTGCCGCTTACTCAGCAGCCTGACCGGACTCCTGCGCCTCCAGGAAGGTGTTCAGGCGGACCAGAAGCAGTTCCGGATCGATGCCGTGAACCATGGCAGCCTCTGCAAGGCTCTCGCCCTGGGATGCCGGGCATCCTACGCAGAACATACCGCCGCTCATCAGCAGATTAGCCATATGCGGATCCACCTGAAGGATCTCGCCGATCGTCATATCGCTTGTAATTCTTGCCATTTTTCTTTCCTCCTTGTGAAACAACCGTGCTTGTAGGATTATAACGCGTTTATCCCGGATAAGCAAGAGCGCGAATTTAGGTTATGCTCGCCTAACTATTATATTAATTGTCTAACATAAGTCAGTTAACTGTCACTTTATAAATCCTGTTTGCAGACTATTTTTATCATTTTCCCCCTTGCGCATTCAATTCTTCTGCATTATGATTATTAAAACATAACCGCGTCCGCAAGGGCGCTGATGACTAAAGGAGGATATTACTATGGCATATGTTATTTCTGATGAGTGCATCGCTTGCGGCGCCTGCGCGGCTGAGTGCCCCGCTGAGGCTATTTCTGAGGGAGACGGCAAGTTCGTCATCGACGCGGATGCCTGCCTTGACTGCGGCAGCTGCGAAGCTGTATGTCCGACTGGTGCGGCTCACGCCGGTGAATAATTCCGGACTGTAAAAAATGTGGGTGGACAGCAAAACGCTGTCCACCCTTTTTTGTTACTGTCTGTCAAAGCTGGCCGGATCCACCGTGATAACTTCGTGGTCCAGGTGCCAGATCTCATCCACATACTGGCGGATGGTGCGGTCGGAAGTGAACTTTCCGCTGCAGGCCATGTTCAGGATGCCCTTGCGCGCCCATCCGGCCGTGTCGCGGTACGCCTGCTCGACTCTCTCCTGCGCCTGCGCGTAGGACTTGAAGTCCGCAAGAATGAAGTAGTTGTCGGGACGGCCGCCGTAGTTGCCGACCAGGAGCGAATCATAGATATCGCGGAACAGCTGCATGTCGCCGTTTGAGTATTCGCCGTTGATCAGCTGCATCATGACGCGGCGGATATCCATATCCGTGTTGAAGTAGAAGTTCGGATCGTATCCGCCGTTGTTCTCGAAGTGGATGACCTGATCGGAGGTCAGACCGAAGATAAAGGCATTCTCCTCGCCAACTTCCTCCACGATCTCTACGTTCGCGCCGTCCATGGTGCCAAGGGTCGGTGCGCCGTTGAGCATGAACTTCATGTTGCCGGTACCGGAAGCCTCTTTGCTGGCCGTCGAGATCTGCTCGGATACATCAGCCGCAGCGAAGATCAGCTCCGCGTTGGAGACACGGTAGTCCTCGATGAAGACGACCTTCAGCTTGCCCTTGATGGAGGCGTCGTTGTTGATGACATCCGCGACGTTGTTGATCAGCTTGATCGTCAGCTTCGCGCGCTTGTAGCCCGCCGCCGCCTTGGCGCCGAAGATAAAGGTCCTCGGATAGAAATCCATCTCCGGATGATCCTTGATCTTGTTGTACAGGTACATCACGTGCAGGATGTTGAGCAGCTGGCGCTTATACTCGTGCAGACGCTTGACCTGCACATCGAAGATGGACCTCGGGTCGACCTCGATCCCGTTGTGCTCTTTGATGTATTTCGCGAGGCGCAGCTTGTTCTGGTACTTGATGTTCATGAACTCCTGCTGGGCCTTCTCGTCATCCGCATACAGCTTCATCTTCGCGATCTGGGGCAGATCCGTGATCCACTCGTCGCCGATGTGCGCGGTCACCCAGTCCGCCAGCAGCGGATTGCCGTGCAGCAGGAAACGCCTCTGCGTGATGCCGTTCGTCTTGTTGTTGAACTTCTCCGGGAACATCTCGTAGAAGTCACGCAGCTCCTGGTTCTTCAGGATCTCGGTGTGCAGCCTTGCGACGCCGTTGACCGAATAGCCGGCCACGATCGCCAGGTGCGCCATCTTGACCTGACCGTCGTAGATGATGGCCATCTTCGCGATCTTATTCATGTCGCCCGGATACTTCGCCATGATCTGTTCGATGAAGCGGCGGTTGATCTCTTCGATGATCTGGTAGATACGCGGAAGCAGGCGGGAGAACAGCTCGATCGGCCACTTCTCCAGGGCTTCCGACATGATCGTGTGGTTCGTGTAGGCCACGGTCTTCGTCGTCACTTCCCAGGCCTCGTCCCACTCCAGGTGCTCCTCGTCAAGCAGGATCCGCATCAGCTCGGCGACCGCGACGGTCGGATGCGTATCGTTCATCTGGAAGGTCGCCTTCTCGTAGAACTTCCGGATATCCTTGTGGTTCTTCTTATACTTGGCGACTGCTTCCTGCACGCTGGCGGAGATGAAGAAATACTGCTGCTTGAGGCGCAGCTCCTTGCCTGCGTAGTGGTTATCGTTCGGGTACAGGACCTCGACGATGTTCTTGGCCAGGTTCTCCTGCTCGACCGCCTTCTGGTAATCGCCCTTGTCGAAGGAATCCAGCTGGAAATCGTTGATCGCCTGGGCATCCCAGACGCGCAGGGTGTTTACCAGGTTGTTGCCGTAGCCGACGATCGGGATATCATAGGGCACAGCCAGAACGGACTGGTATCCCTCCTGCACAAAGTGGTTCCTCTTCTCCTTCTCGTCGTAGTCGACGCGCACATAGCCGCCGAACTTGACTTCCTTGGCGTACTCCGGACGACGCAGCTCAAAGGGGTTGCCGTATTTGAGCCAGTTGTCCGGCACCTCTACCTGGTAGCCGTTCTCGATCTTCTGCTTGAACATGCCGTAGTGATAACGGATGCCGCAGCCGTAGGCCGCATAGCCCAGGGT
>CAMOKZ010000015.1 GCA_946618155.1 uncultured Lachnospiraceae bacterium
ACTTCCTTTTCGCGTCCCACCATCTATAACTACTTTGAAACAAAGGAAGAGATCTTTCTTGCCCTGTTTCAGCGGGAGTATGACCGCTGGAACGAAGACCTGACGGCCATACTGGAGGGGAACGGGCAGCTGACAAAGAAAGAGCTGGCCGACCGCATTGCGGCCTCCCTGGCAGGCCGTGAACAGCTCTTAAAGCTTCTCTCCATGAACAATTACGATATGGAAGCCAACAGCCGGCAGGAGCTGCTGACCACCTTCAAAAAGTCCTACGGACGCTCCATGCAGCTGATGCGCATGCTGCTGGAGAAGTTCTGCCCGGATATGCGCCCGGCGGACATTCAGCATTTCATCTATACCTTCTATCCCTTCATGTTCGGGATCTACCCGTATACGACGGTCACGGAAAAGCAGAGGACAGCCATGAAGGAAGCGGGAATCAACTATGTGTATCAAAGCGTTTACGAACTTACCTGCAGCTGTCTGATCCGGCTGCTGGGCGAGTGAGGGACGGACAGCAGCTTCAGGGAGGAGATGGTTCATTGATGAAGTATACGAAACTTGGCAATTCGGACCTGCAGGTTTCCCGAATCTGCATGGGCTGCATGGGCTTTGGCGATTCCGGACGCGGCCAGCACAGCTGGACCCTTGACGAGGAGCATTCCAGAGAGATCATAAAACGCGGGCTGGAGCTGGGGGTCAACTTCTATGACACCGCCATCGCTTACCAGAGCGGCACCAGCGAGCAGTATGTGGGACGCGCGCTCAGGGACTTCGCAAAGCGGGACGAGGTGGTCGTCGCCACCAAATTCCTGCCCAGGACGCCGGAAGAGATCGAACAGGGCATCAGCGGTCAGCAGCATATCGAGAACATGATCAATACGAGCCTGAAGAACCTCGGCATGGACTGCGTGGATCTGTACATCTACCACATGTGGGACTGGCAGACGCCGATCGAAGACATCATGGACGGCTTAAACCGCGTCGTAAAGGCAGGAAAGGCCAGATACATCGGCATCTCCAACTGTTTTGCCTGGCAGATCGCGAAGGCGAATGCCCTGGCTGAGCGGGAAGGCTTCGCGAAGTTCGTTTCCGTCCAGGGGCATTACAACCTGATCTTCCGCGAAGAAGAGCGGGAAATGGTGCCCTACTGCAGCGAGGAGAACATCGCCCTTACGCCCTACAGCGCGCTGGCCTCCGGCAGGCTCTCGAGACTTCCCGGTGAAGGCGGGACGAAGCGCGCCGAGGAGGACGCCTATGCGAAGTTCAAATACGACGCGACGGCTGAGCAGGACAACGTGATCATCGGACGGGTGGCCGAGCTGGCACAGAAGCACGGCGTGACCATGACAGAAGTATCCCTGGCCTGGCTGCTGACGAAGGTGACGTCGCCGGTGGTCGGCGCGACAAAGATGCACCACATCGAAGGCGCGGCAAAGGCAGTGGAGCTTGCCCTGACGCCGGAGGAGATCCTGTATCTGGAAGAGCCCTATGTGCCGCATCCCCTGGCGGGCGTCATGGCGCAGAACAAGCCTGCGGCAGCAAAAGAAAAGCATGTCTGGTCCACGGGTGACCAGAAGATTGGAAAGTGAGGAGGATCCGTTATGGCAGAGAAGATCGTACAGACAGCAGGAAGAAACCAGCTGGGAGAATTCGCGCCGATGTTCGCGCACCTCAATGATGATGTGCTCTTCGGAGAGGTGTGGAATGAGGAAGCAATCGATGTAAAGACAAAGTGCATCATCACCGTCGTATCCCTGATGGCCTCGGGAATCACGGACTCCTCCCTGACCTATCATCTGCAGAACGCGAAGGCGCATGGGGTGACAAAGGAGGAGATCGCCGCGATCATTACCCACGCGACCATGTATGTGGGCTGGCCGAAGGGCTGGGCGGTGTTCAGGCTGGCGAAGGAAGTCTGGAAGGAAGAGTAAACGGACAAAAGACGGAGGTTGAAAAACGATGAAAAGAATGAATCTGATCATGTCAGCGGTGCTTCTGTCGGTCTCTCTCGCGTTCGCCGGAAACACGGCCGCGGCAGAGACGGAAAGTGAGGCGCCGGTACCGGAAGCGCATTCGGAGGTCCTGGTCGCCTATTTCTCCGCCACCGGCAATACGAAGGGAGCGGCGGAAAAGATCGCGTCCGTTACCGGCGGAGATCTCTATGAGATCCTGGCTGCAGAGCCCTATACCGAGGACGACCTCAATTACAGCGACAGCAGCAGCCGCGCCACGTCGGAGCAGAATGACAAGAGCGTCCGGCCGGAGATCGGAAGCGAGGATATCGAGCTGGAAGGCTATACGACCCTTTATCTGGGCTTCCCGATCTGGTGGGGCGAGGAGCCGCGTATCCTGGATACCTTTGTGGAAAAGTACAGCTTTGACGGCATCACCGTGATCCCCTTCTGCACCTCCGGATCAAGCGGGATCGGCAGCAGCGGAAAGAACATGGAGACGCTTGCCGGCAGCGGCACATGGCTGGAAGGACAGCGCTTTGGCGGAAACGTCTCTGAGGAGGAGATCAGGTCCTGGATAGAGGGTATTGAGGGATGAAGATGCTGTTTTCTTGCTTGTTAACCTGTTGATCTGAAAAGAGCCTCCGGATCGTTAAGGTCCGGAGGCTCTGTTTCACTTCAGCGGCTTTCGCAGAAACGGAAAGGTTTCTTTCAGCGGTTTGTCCTGAGAGGAAAGCCATGCCCCGATGATCATCAGGACAAGCGCGGCGGCAAACAGGCTGCCCGGCATTTCGCGGAAGATCAGCAGGGACAGGAAGACCCCGATAAACGGCGCGACCGCATAATAGGCGCTGGTCCTGGCGGCGCCGAGGATGCGGCAGCCCCTTTTCAAGAGCATGGGGACGGATCAGGCGATGAAGCCCTGCAGATCCCTTCTCCTGCAGGCAATGCGAAGCTTGCGGAGTGCCCTGGCCTCGATCTGCCGGACACGCTCCCTGGTGACGCCCAGCTTCCTGCCGACATCCTCGAGGGTGCGCGGCCGCCCGTCCGTCAGGCCGAAGCGCATGCGGATGACCGTCTGCTCCCGCTCCGTGAGGCAGCTGATCAGCGCCTCATCCAGCATCTCCCTCAGCTGGCCGTCAATGGCGGCGTCCTCGGGGAGGAGGGCGTTTGTGTCCTTGATGACATCATGCTTGCTGCCATCTTCATCCTCGCCGACGGGCGTGTCGAGGGAGAGGGGGTCCTGGGCGATGCGCAGCACTTCCTGTACGCGGGAGAGCGGCATGCCGGTAAAGTCCGCCAGCTCCTCGGGGGTGGGTTCGCAGCCATTCTCCCGGATCAGGGTGCGGTTCGCACGCCTTACCTTGTTCACCGTCTCGACCATATGGACGGGGATGCGGATGGTCCGCCCCGTATCGGCGATGCTGCGGGTGACGGCCTGGCGGATCCACCAGGTCGCGTAGGTGCTGAACCGGAACCCCTTCGTGTAGTCGAATTTCCCGACTGCCTTCATCAGGCCGATATTCCCCTCCTGGATGAGATCCTGGAGATGAACGCCAAAGCCTTCATAGCGTTTGGCAATGCTGACCACAAGGCGAAGGTTGGCCTCCGTCAACTGCCGCGCGGCTTCCCGGTCGCCCTCCCTGGCCCGTCTGGCAAGCTGCACCTCCTCCTCCTGGGTGAGGAGACGGAACTCGCCGATCTCGCCAAGGTACATTTTCATGGAATCCTTAACGGCGGGATCATCAAGATCGTCCTGGGGGATCTGCGGGAAGAGAATTTTGACGCCCCGGCTCTCCAGACCGGCCATGACTTCGTCGATGGCCTCGTCCGGCAGACCGGAGCTGCCCAGCCTGTCAAGAAGATGAGTGTATTCGATGACATTTTCTCTTTCTTTTGCCCGATTGACCAGTTCCTCAAGGATGGTGGTGACAGTATCCTCGGTTCTGCGCATATTCCGGTACTCCTTTCCGGCTTTTCGCCAAGAGACAGATATGAAACATGATATCAGGTACGGGAAAAAATTTTTTCAGCAGGTTGAGAAGATGCCATCTCCTTTCTGTAGAAACAGGTCACTGTTCACGGATGGTCTGTGGCTCGGGCGGCGTTGCCGTGAAGAATGACCAAACATAAGAGCTATAAAAAAGGGCATAATAACCAAATATATTATATGTGTCTACTTCGCGGACGTCAACTGTAATATTAAACAAATCTAGATGGACTTAATTGTGCATATCACACAAAGATAGGCACGAGATCTTTTGCCCGGGGCTAAAGCTGGCATAATTCAGAAAGGTAATGTACAATAGAAAACTGATGTGAAAACAGCTGCCGGGCAGACCGGCGGCAGAAAAGAAAAGGAGAAACAGAATTGAGAATAGCAGTTACGTATGAGGATGGCAAAATATTCCAGCATTTTGGACATACAGAGGAATTCAAGGTCTATGAAGTGGAAGACGGCAAGGTCGTCAGCGCCGAGGTCATCGGGTCGAACGGGACCGGGCACGGTGCGCTGGCCGGCCTGCTCAGCGGAAAGGGAATTGATGTCCTGATCTGCGGCGGCATCGGCGGGGGAGCGCAGGCTGCCCTCGAGGAGTGCGGGATCGAGCTGTGCGCAGGCGCCCAGGGCGATGCCGATGAGGCTGTTGCCGCGTATCTGCGAGGTGAGCTGGTAAACACCGGCGCGAACTGTGATCACCACGGCGAGGGACATTCCTGCGGTGAAGGACATTCCTGCGGCGAGCACGGAGACGGTGAGTGCGGCGGAGAATGCGGAGAAGACTGCGGGGAAGGCGGCTGCGGCGGATGTCATGAGCAGCCGTCCATCGAGGGAGAAAACGTCGGAAAGATCTGCCGCGTGCATTACCGCGGCACGTTCGATGACGGGACCCAGTTCGACTCTTCCTACGACAGAGGGGAACCGCTGGAGTTTACCTGCGGCGCGGGCATGATGATCAGAGGCTTTGACGCGGCTGTGGCGAAGATGAAGGTCGGCGAGAAGGTGGATGTCCGCCTGATGCCGGAGGATGCATACGGGGAAGCCGATCCGCGGGCCATCATCACGGTGGAGATCGCCAGGATGCCCGGTGCGGAAAATCTTTCCGTCGGACAGCAGGTCTATCTGCAGAACGCCTATGGCCAGCCGGTTCCGGTGAAGGTGACGGCAATGACGGATACGGAGATCACGTTCGATGCGAACCACGAGATGGCGGGAAAGGTGCTCAACTTCCTGATCGAGCTGGTCGAAGTAAGAGATAAATAAAGCCGGGGCATATTATGTTGCATATCGTACTAGTAAAGGGTATGATAGCGATGAGAAGATATGATTGCATCCCCCCGCGCGATCCTGCGGCCGGGGATGCGCAGTTTTAAGAAACAGGGGGATAATACTATGCGCAAAACGCTCGTTATTCTGGCGGCAGGTATCGGCTCAAGGTTCGGGGAAGGCATCAAGCAGCTCGAACCGGTGGATGACCGTGGTCACATCATTATCGATTACAGCATTCATGACGCGATCGCGGCCGGGTTCACCAATCTCGTCTTCATTATCCGGCATGAGATCGAGGAAGATTTTAAGGAAGTGATCGGAGACAGGATCAAGGCGGAAAGCGACGGCCTCGGCATTACGATCTCCTACGCGTTCCAGGAAGTGGAAAACATTCCGGATTATCCGGGCAAAGAGAAGGCAGCCGGCCGCGCAAAGCCCTGGGGAACGGGGCATGCCATTCTGGCCTGCGACGGCCTGATCGACGGTCCCTTTGCCGTGATCAACGCCGACGATTACTACGGCAAAAAGGGCTTTAAGGGCGCTGCTGCATTTCTTGGCGAGCATCCGGAAAGCTACGCCCTTGTGGGGTATCAGCTGAAAAATACGCTTTCCGACAACGGCGGCGTGACCCGCGGGATCTGCTCCGTAGAGAACGGCTCGCTGACCGGCATCGCCGAGACAAAGAATATCATCAAAACCGCGGACGGCGCGGAAGCGAACGGTGTATCCGTCGATGAGAACGCGCTTGCCTCCATGAATTTCTGGTGCTATCCGGCGGCGTTCATGGATGTCCTGCGCGAGGGCTTCCCGGAGTTCCTCCGGAACATGAAGGATCCGATGAAGGACGAGTATCTTCTGCCCATCATCGCTGACCAGCAGCTCAAGGCAGGCACGAAGTTTGCTGTTATTCCCACGGACGATCACTGGTTCGGCGTGACCTACAAACAGGATAAGCCCTACGTGGTAGAGTGCTTTAAGAAACTCAGAGAAGCCGGAGAGTACAGCGAAGACCTGTACGCAGACCTGAAAAGCGGCTGCTGAGCGAGTGTCCGGGCAGATAAACTGACGAACTGCCCGGTGATCTGATTCCTACCCTGCCCGGGAAGCGCCTGACACTTCCCGGGCAGATTCTTGCCCTCAGGGCGAGTGTATGATATGCTAATGTGAAGTGGAAAAGTGCAAAAGAGGGATGAAGATGAAGATATACCGCGCGAATATCGTATATTCCCGGTCCCGCGATGATCTGGCTGTCTTCCGGGACAGCTATATCGCCGTAGAGAACGGTGTAGTGGAAGGCATCTACGAGCAGCTGCCCGAAAAGTTCGCTGCCCTTCCCGTCAGGAATTTTGGAAGCGGGGTCATGATTCCCGCTTTTTCCGATCTGCATGTGCACGCGCCCCAGTACCCGCAGCGGGGGCTGGGCATGGATCTTCTGCTGGAGGACTGGCTGAATACCTATACCTTCCCGCAGGAGGCGAAGTATGCGGATCCGGCCTATGCGCGGGCAGTCTACGACGCGTTCCTGCAGGACCTGATCGCGAACGGCACCTTCCACGCCTGCGTGTTCGGGACCATTCACCGGGAACCGACCGGCTATCTTCTGGAACAGATGGAAGAAGCAGGGCTCAGGGCCTTTGTGGGCAAGGTCAACATGGATATCCATTCTCCGGATTATCTGTGCGAGACCGTGGAGGAATCCCTGCGGGAGACGGAGACGTTTCTGGAGAAATACGCGTCGAACCGCTTTGCGAAGCCCATCCTGACGCCGCGCTTTGCGCCCACCTGCAGCCGTGAGCTGCTTTCGGGGCTCGGCAGGCTCGGCGCGAAATACCGGACCGGCGTGCAGACGCATCTGGTCGAATCCCTCTGGGAGGCCGCCGAGGCGAAGCGCCTTAATCCGGACTGCAGCTGCGATACCCAGATCTACGAAAAATCCGGGCTTCTCGGAAACGGACCGGTCGTGGCCGCCCACTTTATCTTCCCGGAAGAGGAGGATATCCGCATCCTGAAGGAATACGGCGGGTATGCGGTCCAGTGTCCGGACGCGACGGTCAACGTGATCGCCGGGATCATGCGGACGGCAGCCCTTGCGGAGAGCGGCGTGAATCTTGCGCTGGGAAGCGACATTGCCGGCGGCCATCTGCCCGGCGTGTATACGCAGGCAGCCCGCAGCGTACAGCTTTCCAAACTGAAATGGTTCTATGAGCCGGAGGGAAATAAGCCCGTCTCCTTTGCCAATACCTTTTACATGGCGACGAAGGAGGGCGGCGCGCTGTTCGGCAGGACCGGCAGCCTGGAGCCCGGGTACGCCTTCGACGCCCTGGTCATCCGGGACTTTTCCGATCCCTTCCGGAAGATCAGCCCGGCGGAGACGGTGGAGCGCTTCTGCTACACCGGCGGACCGGCGGATATTACGGCAAGGTTCATCGGCGGCAGGGAGCCTGCGTGAGCGGGAGAAAGGAAAGAGCAATGAGCAAATATCTGGACAGGGCAAAGGAGCTTCGCGCCATCGTGACGCCGCATTACAACTGCGCACAGTCGGTCGTCATGCCATTCGCGGAGGACGCCGGACTTACCGAAGAGCAGGCGAGGGCCGCTTTCACCAACTTCGGCGGAGGACTAAAGCGCGGCGCGACCTGCGGAGCGGTCTGCGGCGGACTGGCTGTGCTGGGCCTCTTCGGAATCGATGATCCCGGCGTTTTCTACCGCGCGTTCCAGGCAAACCATGAGGGCATGCTCAACTGTGTGGACCTGCTTCGAAAAAACAGGGAGATGGGCAGGGAGAAGAAGCCGCACTGTGACGCGATGGTATTTGAGTGCGTGGAGCTGGCGGAAAAGATTCTCAGGGAGAACGGAAAAATCTGAAGGAGGAATTGGATGGGAGATGCGATCGTACAGGCGCTGAACACCATAGACAACATCATGTATTATCCGGTCCTGCTGATCGTGATGGCGGTAGCGGGCATCTATTTTACCATTCTGACCCGCGGCGTGCAGATCCGCCTGTTTAAAGAATCCTGCCGGCTGGTCATGGAGCCTTCCGGTGAGGGACAGGTCTCTTCGTTCCAGGCGCTGATGGTCTCGACGGCTTCCCGGGTAGGTACCGGGAATATCATCGGCGTATCCACGGCGATCTGCCTCGGCGGCCCGGGCGCCTGCTTCTGGATGTGGGTGATGTGCATCATCGGCGCCGCGTCCGCATTTATGGAGAGCACGCTGGCCCAGGTCTACAAGCAGAGGGACAAGGACGGGGCCTGCTACGGCGGTCCGGCCTACTACATCGAGAAAGCCCTGCACGCGCCGTGGCTGGCCATGGTCTTCTGTGTGTTCCTGATCGCGACCTACGCGGTGGGCTTCAATCTGCTGTGTTCCTACAACCTGCAGTCCACCTTTGCCGTCTACTCCTTCTATGATCCGAAGACCACGCCGGTGATCGTCGGCCTTGTCCTTGCCCTTCTGGTCGGATACTGCCTGCTGGGCGGCGGCAAGAGGATCGTGAAGCTGACCAGCCTGATCGTTCCCTTTATGGGCGTATTCTATATCGGAATCTCGCTGATCGTCATTCTGGTGAACTTCCGGCACGTACCGGCCATGTTCGGGGAGATCTTCCGGGACGCGTTCAACTTCCGGGCCATCTTTTCCGGCGTTGCGGGCTCCTGCCTGGTCTACGGCATCAAGCGCGGCCTTTACTCCAACGAGGCCGGTGTCGGCTCCGCGCCAAACGCCTCCGCTTCCGCGAGCGTCACACATCCCGCGAAGCAGGGTCTTGTCCAGACGCTTTCCGTCTACATGGATACGCTGCTGCTCTGCACCGCTACGGCGCTGATGTGCCTTTCCAGCGGCGTGCCGCACACGGAGGACGTCTCCGGCGCGA
This sequence comes from uncultured Lachnospiraceae bacterium, assembly GCA_946618155.1. Taxonomy (GTDB): domain Bacteria; phylum Bacillota; class Clostridia; order Lachnospirales; family Lachnospiraceae; genus CAMOKZ01. The sequence goes on from CAMOKZ010000015.1 coordinate 9,095, forward strand.
TGTACGTGCAGAACGCGATCTCCACGGTATTCGGCGGTCTCGGGCCCACCTTTATCACGGTTGCCATGCTGCTGTTTGCCTTTACAACACTGCTCGGAAACCTGTATTATGTGGATAACGCCCTGATCTATATGAACGGGAAAAAACCGCTTTCCCGGTCGTTTACGGTAGTCTATAAGGTGATCTGCGCGGCAGTCGTTTTCTTCGGCGCTGTCATCCCCATGGATGCGGCCTGGGCGATGGCGGACATCACCATGGGCGGTATGACGCTGATCAACCTGCCTGCCTGCATGCTCCTGGGCAAGGTGGCGATCGACACCCTGATGGATTACGAGGAGCAGAAAAAGCAAGGCAAAAACCCGGTGTTCAGGGCTGCCAATATCGGCATGTCCGCGCAGGATCTGGATTACTGGGATTAAATAGATACCTATAAAAAAAATAAAAGAAAAGGGGGAACGGTGCGCAGAGAAAGCGCTCCGGAACGAGCATGGGATTTTCAGAAATTATTGCTGCAGTTGACAATTTCTTATGGGGATGGCCGCTGATCATTCTGTTGTTCGGCACGCACATCTTCATGACCTTCCGCACAGGCTTCATCCAGAAGGATGTGTTTAAGGCCATCAAGCTCTCTGTGACCAAAGATCCGGACGCGCAGGGCGATGTGTCCCAGTTCGGCGCGCTGACCACAGCACTTTCCTCGACCATCGGCACCGGCAACATCATCGGCGTGGGCACGGCCGTCGCCCTCGGCGGCCCCGGCGCTGTCCTGTGGATGTGGCTGACCGGTATCTTCGGTATGGCCACCAAATACGCGGAGACGCTGATCGCGGTCAAGTACAGGGTAAAGAGTGAGAACGGCACCATGATCGGCGGCGCCATGTACGCCCTCGACCGCGGCCTGCACATGAAATGGCTCGGCATCGTGTTTGCTGTCCTGGCTTCTCTCTGCGCCTTCGGTATCGGCTGCATGGTCCAGGCGAACGCTGTCGTCTCCAACTTCCAGGTTAACCTGCACATCCCGCCCCTCGCGGTGGGTATCGTCCTGAGCGTGATCGTCGGCCTTGTCATCATCGGCGGCATCCAGTCCATCACCCGGGTATCTGAGGCCCTTGTGCCGTTTATGTCCGCGTTTTATGTATTAGGCTGCCTGGCGATCCTGATCATGAACCACGCTTACCTGGGCGAGACCGTCGCCCTGATCGTCAAGTCTGCCTTTTCCGCAAGGGCAGCGGGCAGCGGCTTTATCGGCAGCACGGTAGCCATGGCCTGCCGTTACGGTTTCGCAAGAGGCCTTTTCTCCAACGAATCCGGCATGGGCTCCGCACCGCTGGTCGCTTCTGCGGCGCAGACCCGCAACCCCAAGAGACAGGCGCTGGTCTCCATGACCGGAACCTTCTGGGACACCGTAGTCATCTGCCTGATGACGGGCCTCGTCCTGGTCTCCTGCATTCTGCGTCATCCGACCATCGACAGTCTTTCCGGCAACGGCAGTGAGCTGACGAGTCTCGCTTTCTCGACCATCCCCTACGTGGGACTGCCCATCCTGATCGTCGGCCTGATCACCTTCGCCTTCAGCACCATCCTGGGCTGGTATTATTACGGTGAGCGCTGCGCAGTCTATCTGTTCGGAGAAAAAGTCATCATGGTCTACAAGGTACTCTGGGTGATCGGCGTTTTTGTCGGTTCCGTGGTGGAGCTTAACCTGATCTGGAACATTGCGGATCTGATGAACGGCCTGATGGCCATTCCGAATATCATCGCCGTGCTTCTCCTTTCAAGTGTCATCGTGGAAGAGACGAGAAAGTACAAAGGCGCTCATCTGGAGGACAAGGACAATGAGGAGATCCCGGTCCTGAAAAACGCGAAGAGCGGCGTGCTGGGCTAAGCCGGCGCGGAAAACAGAGTATGATAGAAAACGAGGCATTCTCCCTCCCGGGACGGAAGGAGAGCGCCTCGTTTTTTTCTGCGTTCCGAATCGAAGAGGTAAGGCGGAAATACCGGCCAGTTGGAAAGTCCCCGCTTTCGAAGCGAAATCCGGATACTTGAAGAAGACTTTTCCGGTCTGCTATGCTTTATATACAGAGCTCTGGAACTGTCGGTCATCTTGTATCAGGAAGGAGGTTCCGGAATGGTTCGGAATGAGCAGGGTATATTTAGAAAAGCAGACACAGCCGGCGGGGAATATGAGGCCCAGGCAGAGCAGCTGTGCCGCCTCTGTCCGGGAAGCCTCAGGTTTCCCGTTTACGCGGACGCCGGGTATATGCAGGCGGATATCGAGGCGCTGGAGCTATCCGTGCGCTCCTATAACTGCCTGAAGCGCGCGGGATTTGTCACGGTGCGTGATCTCTTAAAGAGCATTCACGGGCGGGAGGATCTGTTCAGGATCCGCAACTGCGGGAAGAGAAGTGTGGAGGAGATCATGCTGCACCTCTTCCGGTATCAGGTCATGTGCCTGCGGCCGGAGAGCAGGGGAGAATATCTGCAGGAGGTCAGGGAACTGAACGGGCTGTGTGCCTGACGCGCGCATCGGGAGAATAAGCATTCGAAAATGAAACGGGCAGCGCCGGAAATTCCGGCGCTGCCCTGCGTTTTTGCTCAGTAATGAGCCATGGGTGGATAACGATTATCCTGCTTTCTTCGGCCCGAATACGGTCAGGCCGGGTGTTGTCGTCTGCGCGTGCACAGAGGAGCCGGAGGACGGAGTCTGGGCTTCGGTTTCCGCCTCGGTCACAGCCTCCGTCACAGCTTCGGTCACGGCTTCGGTCTCCGCCTCAGTCTCCGCTTCGGTCACGGCTTCCTCTGTCTCCGGGACCTCAGATCCGCCTTCTGTCTTCTCACAGTAGAAGGTGAAGCCCATCATGCTCAGCGACAGGGTGCCGTCCTCATGGAGACGGATGATCTCGTCGAAGGTGCCCGGGCTGATCTGGGCCATATCCTCGTCGATCAGCTCCAGACGGCCGTTGGCGAAGGTGAAGGTCTCGGCCGGCTCGTGGCCGAACCAGAGCACGGTGCCGTCGCTGATCACGATCTCATCGTTGACGGCCCCGAACATGGATTTCAGTGATTCAAAGAGCTGCTCGCTCATGGGCATGTAATTGCCGCCGATATCGAGGTAGGAGAGCTTCCAGGTGCCGTTGAAGTCGGCCGCATCCTGCGCGGCAGTCTCTGCTGCCGGCTGCAGGGAGGTTCCGGTCCCCTCCTCGCGGGAGAAGACGGCGCCCTGGCCTGCCATGCTGCCGGAAAGGTCATTTCCGTCCATCGCGAGACGGACAGGATCCTGACCGGTCAGGGAAACGGTGATGCCTTCGTCATCGACCGTCCAGATACCGGTCATGACATTGCCGTTTGAGTTCATATCAGCCGTACCGTCCTCATTCAGCGTCATGACGGCGGAAAGGCCCATCTGGGCGGGATCATAGACCGCGCCGTTCATGGTGATCTCGGTGAGGAACCATTCCCCGCCGTAAAGCTCGTAGGCCTCAGCGGGGACAGGGACAGCCTCAGGCTCCGGTTCCGGAACAGGCAGCGTGGTCTCGTCGCTGATCTTCTCCAGGTAGAGGATAGGATCGCCGGCATCCAGGGCGATCATCCCGTCCTCCAGCAGGGAGATGACGCGCTTCAGGGTGCCGCTCTGCTTCAGGGTGCCTTCCTCGAAGAGATAGTCATAAATGAGATCCTGCCCGGACCAGGATACCTGGGTGCCGCTGATCTCGAGCTGATTGGCGTCCAGATAGAGGGCGGAGCGGACCGCTTCCTTCGCCTCCGGCATATCCGCGGGAAGATTCCTGCCGCCGGTGATGACGCGCACGATCTGCCAGGTGCCGGTAAAGGCGTCCGCATTCTCCGGGATGGTCTGCCCGGCAGGCGTAAACGCGGATTCGACAGGCGTGCGCACATAGCGCAGGGTCTGCCCGTTTTCGGTGAGGACAAGGCCCTCCTCCTCCGGCGTAAGGACAAGCTCGCCCGCGCCGTCCGTAAGGGCAAGGAGTCCGTCGGCGGTCACGGCCCAGGTATAGGACTGCCCGCCGTCCGGCGTCTGCCTTACTGCGGTGTAGTCGTCGGCCAGCTCAAGGCCGCCCTCGGCTGCAGCGTCCACGGCAGCAAGGGTATAGCCGCCCTCTTCGATGCTGCCGAGGTACCAGGTGCCGCCGAAGGCTTCCATTTCCTCCGCGGAGGCATGGAGGCTGATGCCCAGAGAGGCCGCGAACGCGCGGTTCTCCTCGTCGGAGGCTTCCGGACCCTGCGTTACCGTCTCCAGGGCGGAGCAGTCGGCAAATGCACCCTCCGGAATAACGGACGGGTCGCAGAGGATGGTGATCTTCTTCAGGCCGGTGCAGCCTGCAAAGGCATCTGCGCCGATGGAGGTCACCGATTTCGGAAGCGTGATCTCTTCGAGCTTCGTGCAGTTCCGGAAAGCGCCGTCGCCGATCGTTTCTGTGGTATAGTAGAGATCGACGGTCTCGATATTGGAATCCGCGAAGGCTTCGCTGCCGATGGTGGTGAAATGATCGGAGTGGGGCACCCGGAATTTCTTCAGGGTCTTATTGCCCGCGAAGACGCCGTCCCCGAGGGCGGTGATATAGACATAGTCCCCGTCGTCATTCTCCACGGTATGCCAGGGCAGGAGCGTCTCCTGGTCGCTGGCGAACCGGGTCAGCGCGTAGAACCCGTCGCTGCCCTCCGTAAAGAGGTAATCACCGGAGGGATTCTCGCAGTCGGTGGGATTGTTGATCCAGACATAGCAGTCCGGCGCCTGTTCGGCCATGATCTCGCGGTACGCCTCCTGGTTTTCCAATGAGCAGTCCCAGGGAAGATCGAGATCGGCCAGGGCCGTTCCCGCAAAGGCGTCCGGTGCGATGTCGACCGGATGATACTCGTTCAGGGCCATGTAGCGCAGCGTGCCCATCGAGAAGGCCTGGGCGCCGATGCTCTCCAGCGAGCCGCCCAGATACAGGTTATAGATGTTGGAGGATTTGAATGCCTCGTCCCCGATCGTCCTGACGGAGGCGGGAAGTTCCAGCACATCAAAAAGACTGCTGCTGTTGAACGCGCCTTCCCCGATCTCCTCAAGGCCTTCGTTCCAGCCGATCTTTTCCCCGTGGTAGCCGTGGAAGGCGTGGGGGCTGATCACTTTCAGCGTGGAGGGGAAGGATACCCAGGTGATATTGTTCATGTAGGAGAAGGCTTCCTCGCCGATGGACTCAACGCCCTCAGGCAGGTTGCAGACATACAGGTAGCGGTTGCTCCTGAAGGCTTCTTTGCCGATCGCCTTTACCTGCACGCCGCCGATCTGCTCAGGCACGTCCACGCGCACGTAGAAGCCCTTGTAGCCGGTGATGGTGCCGCTTTCCGCGTCAAAGGTGAAGGCAGTCTCCGGAACGGAATAGTCACAGATGACGGCGTCCTCACCGCTGCCCTGGATGTTGTCCGCCATTTTGGGAAGCGCCTCGCGGTAGGCGTCGATCTGGTCGTCCGGCACGCGGATGACAATATCCTCCGGGACGCTGGTAAAACAGCTGCTCTCGAAGATCGGCACAGCCCCCTTGAAGATGACCTCACGCAGATTGTCGTTCCAGCTGAAGCAGTTGCTGCGCACCAGCGTGACGCGCGCGGGGAGGGTCACTGAGGTGAGGGCGGAGCATCTGAAGAAATTGGACCGGTCGATGATGCTGAGCGTATCGGGCAGGGTCACACTTGTCAGGTTTTCCATGTCCTGGATGACGCCCGACTGCAGTTTCTTGAGCGGATCCTGGAAGGTGACGGAGGTAATGTCCGGATTGCCGCTGAATACGCCGTATTTGGCGGCAAGCACGGGTACATCGTCGATGTAGGAGGGGACGGTGACGTCTCCGCCCGGGCCGCTGTATCCGTCCAGAATACCGTCAAAGGAATCGATGGTGAAGGTGTGCTCGGTGGGCTTTTCGGCCTCCGTGGCCGCCTCGGTCTCCGGCTCTGTGACCGCTTCGGTCTCCGGCTCCGTGGCCGCTTCGGTGGCAGGTTCCGTCGCCGCCTCGGTGGCAGGCTCCGTGGCCGCTTCCGTCGGGGCTTCAGTCGCCGGCTCCGTCTCCGGTGCGGGCTCCGGGGCGGCTTCCGTCTGCGCCTCTGTCACGGGCTCTTCAGGCTCATCCTCGGGCCGGGGCTCCGGGTGATTCTCATCCTCCGGGATGGGCTCGGGATGGTTGTTGTCCTGGTTATCCGGAGGAACCTCGTAGACGCCGTCTCCGTCCCAGTCCTCGCCGTTATTTCGCGGCGTTCCGTCGGGATAGAAAAGGCCGTCCCAGTCTTCCTGCATCTGTTTAAGGAGCGCGTCGTCCACGATGCCGTTGGGCGTAAGGCCGTAGTGCTCCTGGTAAGTCATGACCGCCCTTTCCGTATTCGGGCCGAAAATGCCGTCCGGCTCCTCAAACAGCCAGCCGGTCTGGAAAAGCAGCCGCTGCACTTCGCGGACATCCTCGCCCTGGTCGCCGTACTGGACGGCAAGGGCCGGGAAGGCGGAAGTGAGGATAAGCATCAGGGTAAGAAACAGTGCCTGTATTTTCCTTCGCATCAGATATTCACCTCTTTTCACAGCCCGGATCATACCGGGGAAAGCCTGTGGAAGGGCATAATGCCCCCTTGAAGGCCAAATATGGTTATACAAATTGTAACATTGCGCAAAAATATCTGTCAATTGAACTTTGGTTAGTGGAAATGTTTCGTCACTTTGCATATAATGAGTACAGCCGAAATCATTCAGTATAGACAGAGGAGGTTGCATACGATGTTCTCCCGATTGAACAAAAAGACCGGTCTCCTTTTCCTGGCCCTCACTCTTGCCCTCGGCCTTGCGGCTTCGCCTGCCCTGGCCGAACGGCGGAGCGGACGGCGCAGCAGGAGGGGGACGGAGACGGAGCAGGAGGCTGCCGGGGCCATTGGCCCTGTTTCCTCCCCGATGGATACGATCAACGCGGGGCTTGTCCCGCAGGCTTTTTCCGGCGGCTGCGGGACGACCTATGAGATCTTTGTCGGCTCCTTTATGGACAGCGACGGGGATGGAACGGGGGATCTCGGCGGCGTCCTGGAAAAGCTGGATTATCTCTGCGATGGAAAGGACACGGCCGGGGATGATCTTGGCTGCAATGGCATCTGGCTGATGCCGGTCTTTCCGTCGCCGACCTACCATAAATATGATGTGACGGATTACCTGTCCATCGACCCGGCCTACGGGGATCTGGAGGACTTCAGGGCGCTTCTGTCGGCCTGCCATGCGCGTGACATGCGCCTTATCCTGGATCTGCCGCTCAACCATACCTCGACGCAGCATCCCTGGTTTGCGGCGGCAGCGGACTATCTGGCCGGCCTGCCCGGGGATGAGGAGCCTTCCGCCGCGGACTGCCCTTACGTGGAGTACTACAATTTTTCCCGGGAGGCGGGCGAGGGCTATGCCCCGCTTGCCGGTACCGGCTGGTACTATGAGGCGCGGTTCTGGGAGGGCATGCCCGATCTGAACCTTGACAGCGCGAAGGTGCGGACCGAGATCCGCGGCATCCTCTCCTTCTGGCTGGGCCTCGGGGTGGACGGCTTCCGGCTGGACGCCGTGACCTCTTTCTATACCGGGGACCATGCGAAGAACATCGCCTTCCTGACCTGGCTTACCCGCGCGGTCAGGGCGAGGCGTCCGGACGCCTTCCTGGTGGGGGAGGCCTGGGAGAACCAGGAGACCTACGCGAGATACTACGAGAGCGGGATCGGCTCGATGTTTGATTTTGCCTTCTCCGGGGCGGAGGGCGTGATCGCCTCTGTCGTCAGCGGAAAAAAGGACGCGGCCTCCTTTGCCCGGGCCATGGAGGAGGAGGAAGCGCTGTACGCCTCCTGCGATGAAGACTATGTCAACGCGCCCTTCTACACGAACCACGATATGGCAAGAAGCGCGGGCTACTATGCCTATGACGACGGGAGCAGGACCAAGCTGGCCGGGGCGCTGAACCTCCTGATGGGCGGAAACTGCTTTGTCTATTACGGCGAGGAGCTCGGCATGAAGGGCTCCGGCAAGGATGAGAACAAGCGGGCCCCGATGTACTGGACGGACGAAGAGGACGCGGAAGAGGCCGGGATGTGCGCCGGCCCGCCGGACATGGACGAGATCAAAATGAAATTCGGGAGCCTTGCGGTGCAGAGGGAGGATCCCCTCTCCGTCTACCGGTATTACCGCCACGCCATGCATGTGCGCGCGGCCTTCCCCGTGATCGCCGAGGGGCGGGTAAGAACGGTGGAGGAGTTGTCGGGAGAGCAGATCTGCGTATTCTATAAGGAAAAAGAGGAGCTTTCGCCGGTGCTGGTCGTGATCAGCACGGCGGAGGAGGAGCAGAGGGTGGATCTTTCCGGTCTGGAGGGCAGCTTCGCGATGGGCGCTGTCCTGACGACAGGGACCGAATCCCCTGCACTTGAAGACGGCACATTGACTCTGCCGCCCTTTGGCATTGCGGTGCTTACCTGCGAAGGAGGAACAGCGGAATGAGGATCCTGATCACAAATGACGATGGCATCGACGCGCAGGGACTGAAGGTCCTGGTCCGGGTGACGGAGGACTATTTCGGCGCGCGCCTGGCGCCGGGGGAGGAGCTTGCCATCGCGGTCTGCGCGCCCCTCGGCCAGTGCTCCGCCATGTCCCACCGCATCACGATCACCAGGCCGCTGGAAGCCTTCCCCCGGGAGTGGGAGAGCGGAAGCGGGAGCGTACAGGCCTGGGCGGTGGACGGAACGCCGGGCGACTGCGTAAAGGCAGCTCTCGGGAATCTGCTTGAGGAAAAACCGGACCTGGTCTTTTCCGGAATCAACAACGGGTACAACGTGGGACAGGACATCCTGTATTCCGGGACGGTCGGGGCCGCCATGGAGGGCCTCATTCAGGGGATCCCCGCGGCTGCGTTTTCCATCGGTCGTCTTTCGCCGGATTTTGATATCGTGCGGGAATTCTTCCCTGTTGTCATGGATCTGGCGCAGGAAAGATACCCCGGCGTGATCAGCGCGGGGCCCGGAGGGGCGCATATCCTGAACGTGAACTTCCCCGAGGAGTGGGACCGGGAAGGCTGGGCAGCGGTGCGGGATATGCAGGACCTGATCGCCTGGGACTGCGTGCCGGCAAAGAACGATTATTTCTGCATCGATACCTACCGCGGGGAGAAGAGTGAGACCGGCAGCACGCTGCTTCATCCGGTCTCGGGCGGCATCCGGCCGGGAGCGCCGGGGACGGACATCCTGGCCGTGCAGAGCGGAAAGATCGC
>CAMOKZ010000016.1 GCA_946618155.1 uncultured Lachnospiraceae bacterium
CCGCGCACCCTGCGCAGCCTCCTGGAATTTGTCCCGGCGGGAGAGCCGGTGCCCATCGAGGAGGTGGAGCCCGCGGAGGAGATCGTAAAGCGCTTCCAGACAGGCGCGATGAGCTACGGCTCCCTCTCCCGGGAGGCCCATGAGACCCTGGCCATCGCGATGAACCGGCTGGGGGGCCGCTCCAACACCGGCGAAGGCGGGGAACTGCCGGAGCGGTTCGGAACGGAACGAAACAGCGCAGTCAAGCAGGTGGCCTCGGGGCGCTTCGGCGTGACGGAGGAATATCTGCTGAGCGCGAAGGAGATCCAGATCAAGATGGCGCAGGGGGCAAAGCCCGGCGAGGGCGGCAACCTGCCCGGAAAGAAGGTCTATCCCTGGATCGCAAGGACGAGATGCTCGACCCCGGGCGTACAGCTGATCTCCCCGCCGCCGCATCACGATATCTATTCGATTGAGGATCTCGCGCAGCTCATCTATGACCTGAAGTGCGCGAACCGGGACGCGAGGATCTCGGTGAAGCTGGTGTCCGAGGCGGGGGTCGGGACGATCGCGGCCGGCGTCGCCAAGGCGGGCGCCCAGGTGGTGCTGATCTCCGGCTATGACGGCGGAACGGGCGCCGCCCCCTTCAGCTCCGTGCACGGTGCGGGGCTGCCCTGGGAGCTGGGCGTAGCGCAGACCCACCAGGCGCTGCTGGAGAACGGGCTTCGCGCAAGGGTGCGGCTCGAGACGGACGGCAAGCTGATGACGGGCCGCGACGTGGCTGTCGCCGCGCTGCTGGGCGCCGAGGAATTCGGCTTCGCCACCGCGCCCCTGGTCTGCATGGGCTGCATGATGATGCGGGTATGCTCAAAGGATACCTGCCCGGTGGGCATCGCGACGCAGAACGAGAAGCTGCGGGCAAGATTTGCCGGGAAGCCGGAGCATGTCATGAACTTTATGCTCTTCGTGGCGGCGCAGCTGCGGGAGATCATGGCGCAGCTGGGCTTCAGGACCGTGGACGAGATGATCGGGCGCACGGACTGCCTGAAGAAGCGGGAGGACCTGACAGACGCCGGCGCGCGCTCGGTCTCCTTTGACGAGATCCTGCGCCCGGGATTTGCCGGGCAGCCCCGGTGCCGGTTCGATCCGGCGCTGGCCTATGACTTCGCTCTGGAAAAGACCCTCGATGAGAGCGTGCTGCTTCCATGGCTGGAGAAGTCCGCCGACAAGGACGAAAACTGTTCGCGAATCGGCCTTGCGGTGAGCTCTACGGACCGGGCCTTCGGCACCATCCTGGGCTCGGAGATCCTGAAAAAGTACGGCAGCCGCGCGAAGGAGCTGCCGGAAGACCGGTTCCTGATCGAGTGCACCGGCGGAGGCGGACAGTCCTTCGGCGCCTTCATCCCGCGGGGCCTGAAGATCTGCCTGCACGGCGACGTCAACGACGGAATGGGCAAAGGCCTCTCCGGCGGGACGCTGGTCGTGGTGCCGCCCGAGGGAAGTCCTTTCCGTTCAGAGGAGAACATCATTGCCGGCAACGTGGCCCTCTACGGCGCCACTTCCGGGAAAGCCTACATCCGCGGGATCGCGGGCGAGCGCTTCTGCGTCAGGAATTCCGGCGCGACCGCGGTGGCGGAAGGCTGCGGCGATCACGGCCTGGAGTATATGACGGGCGGAAGAGCCGTCATTCTGGGACGGACGGGCAAGAACTTCGCGGCCGGCATGAGCGGCGGGATCGCCTACGTGCTTGACCGGGACCACAGCCTCTACCGCAGGCTCAACAAGGACATGGTCGAGATGGAGGAACTGCTTGACGAGCGCGACGTCCGGGAGCTGAAAGCGATCCTGACGGATTACGCGGAGGAGACCGGCTCTGAAGTTGCAAGGCAGATCCTTGCGCGGTTCGATGAGGAAAAGGGGAGTTTTAAAAAGATCATCGGCAGAGAGTATAAGAAAATGATCGCGGCCGGCACGGCAGTCTGAAGCGGCAGGAGAGAAAAAATGGGCAAAGAGACAGGATTTCTGGAGTATACGAGAAAAGAGAACCGGGAGATTCCGGCCCGAGAGCGGGTAAAGACCTATGCGGAATTCCATGTGCCCGCTCCGGAAAGCGCGCGCAGGGAGCAGGGCGCGCGGTGCATGAACTGCGGCGTGCCGCTCTGCCAGTCCGGGATGAAGCTTGCCGGCATGTTCACCGGCTGCCCTCTGCACAACCTGATCCCGGAGTGGAATGACTGGATCTGGCGGGGGGAGGACCTGCACGCCCTGGCCAGGCTCTTAAAGACCAACCGGTTCCCGGAGTTTACCGGCAGGGTATGCCCGGCGCTGTGCGAAAAAGCCTGCGTCTGCGGACAGTATGACGATCCGGTCACCATCCGGGACAATGAGCTGTACCTGATCGAGGAGGGGTACCGGAGAGGCTGGATGCGGGGAGAGGCGCCGTCCGCGGAGAGCGGCAGACGCGTCGCGGTCATCGGGAGCGGGCCCTCGGGCCTTTCCGCCGCCGACGCCCTGCGCCGGCGGGGCCACGCAGTCACGGTATATGAGCGGGAGGACCGGATCGGCGGCCTGCTGATGTACGGCATTCCCAACATGAAGCTGGACAAGAGCGTGATCGCGAGAAGGCAGCAGCTGATGGAGCAGCAGGGAATCGAGTTCAGGACCGGCGAAGAGATCCGGGACAGGGAACAGGCCGAGGCACTGATGCGGGAGTATGACGCCGTTGTCCTGTGCTGCGGAGCGAAGCAGCCCAGAAGCCTGCAGGCGGAGGGCCTGGAGGGAACCGGCGGCGTATATTTCGCGGTGGATTTCCTGAAAGCCGCTACCCGGCAGGTGCTGGGAATCGAAGATCTGCCGGCAGGGATGAATGCTGCCGGCCGCGATGTCGTGATCGTCGGCGGGGGAGACACCGGCAACGACTGTATCGGCACCGTTCTGCGCATGGGCTGCCGCTCGGTGACCGCGCTCGAGATGATGCCGAAGCCTCCGCTGGAGCGGACCCCGGACAATCCCTGGCCGCAGTGGCCGAAGACCCTGCGCACCGATTACGGCCACGCGGAAGCTGCCGCCCTCTTTGGGGCCGATCCGCGGGTCTTCGGGACGACGGTAAAGCGCGTTTCCTCCCGCAGGGGAAGAATCTGCGGAATCGAGACCGTGGGCGTGCGCTTCACGGGCGGAAAGCTGACTGAGGTCGAGGGCACGCTGGAAAGCAGGAAGTGCGGACTGCTTCTGATCGCGGCCGGGTTTACCGGTGCCGAGCGCGCCCTGCCGGAAGCCTTTTCCCTTGCCATGACGGGAAGGGGAACGGCGGCGACAGCCGAAGGGCAGTACGCGACGAATGTGCCGGGCGTCTTTGCGGCGGGCGATATGCACAGAGGGCAGAGCCTGGTGGTCTGGGCCCTCGCGGAAGGCAGAGCCTGCGCGGCCGAGGTGGACGCGTACCTGATGGGGTATCGCTGCTAAAAATGATTTGACACAGGCCTGTTTCTCGCCCATAATATTGCGGGAACTTGGTAAAAGAGTAACGCGGAAAAGCGGAAAAGCGGCGGGAGTGATCAGATGAATTATACAAAGGACGAAGTCAGACAGTTCGTGGAAGAGGAGGACGTCAAGTTTATCCGCCTCACCTTCTGTGATGTATTCGGGCGGCCGAAAAACATCTCCATCATGGCCGGGGAACTCGAACGTGCCTTCTCGGAGGGGATCGCCGTCGACGCCTGGGCAGTGCCCGGGTTTGAAGGGGCTGCGAGGTCGGATATTATTCTGCATCCGGATCCCGCCACCCTTGCCGTACTGCCCTGGCGGCCGGAGCACGGCCGGGTCATCCGCATGTTCTGCGACATTACCTGGCCGGACGGGACGCCTTTTATCTGCGACACGAGAGGGTTCCTGCGCAGGATGGAGGCGCTGGCGCTGGAGAAAGGCTATACCTTCCGCTTCGGGACAGAACAGGAATTCTACCTGATGCGCACGGACATGGAGGGAGAGCCCGCCATGGTCCCCTTTGACCGGGCGGGATATATGGATGTCGGTCCGGTCGACCGGGGAGAAAATATCCGACGGGAGATCTGCATGACCCTCGAGCAGATGGGCATCCGGCCGGAAAGCTCCCACCATGAGGAGGGCCCGGGGCAGAATGAGATCGATTTTGCGCACTGCAGCGCCCTTAAATCCGCGGATGACGCCCAGACCTTCCGGAATGTCGTGAGCGCCATCGCCGCCAGGAACGGCGCATGGGCGAATTTCTCCCCCAAACCGCTGGAGGGCGAGTCCGGAAACGGCATGCACATCAACTTTTCGGCGCTGGAAGGGGGAAAGGAAGCGGATCTTTCCCGGATCACCGCCGGCATTCTGGAACATATCGGGGAGATGACCCTGCTCCTTAATCCGGAGCCTGCCTCCTACCGGAGACTGGGCAGGTGCATGGCGCCGGGCTATATCACCTGGGGCAGGGAGAACCGGTCGGCGCTGATCCGCATTCCCGCGGCGTCCCCGAAATACAGGAGGGGTGAACTGCGCTCCCCGGACCCGATGGCCAATCCCTACCTGGCGTTCGGCCTCATGATCGGCGCGGGGCTTGAGGGCCTGGAGCAGGGACTTGCCCTGCCGGCAGAGTGCGGCGAAAACCTGTACCGGGCAGATGAGGAGACGCTGCGCGGCCTTCGGCGTCTGCCGGCCACGCTGGAGGAGGCTGCCCGGGAAGCCGCCCGGAGCCCCCTGCTGCACAAATATCTCCCGGAGGAGATTCTGCAGGCGTACCTGGAGAGGGCCCGGGCCCTGCGCGGGCAGGGTGAACGATCATGATACCGGTAAGCCGCATTTACCGGGTGCTCCTGGTCTCGGCGGCCCGCAGCGGGACGGCGGCGCTCCTGCCTTTTTTTCAGGGGGAAAAGTTCGGCACCGTCACGGTGGAGACCTCCGTATCCCAGGCCAGACGCCGGCTCGTGGATATGGAGTATGACCTGGTCATCATCAACACGCCGCTCCCGGACGACTTCGGGAGAAAGCTTGCTGTCGACGTGAGCGAGGGGAGCGGGAAGGTAGCCCTGCTGCTCGTGCGTGCCGACCTGTACGGCGAGATCTGCGCCGCGATGACGCCGGCCGGCGTGCTGGTCGCGAAAAAGCCGATCGACGCCTCCACCCTGGAACAGTTCCTCAATGTCATGTGCAGTGTGCGGGAGAGGCTGCGGGGCCTGGCGAAAAAGACCGTGACGCTGGAGCAGAAAATGGAGGAGATCCGCCTGGTGAACCGCGCCAAATGGGCGCTGATCAGATCCTGCCAGATGTCGGAGGAGGACGCGCACCGGTATATCCAGAAGCAGGCGATGGACCTTTGCCTGGACAAGCGCGAAGCCGCGGAGAGGATCCTGCGGATCTACGATACCCGGCAGACGGAGTGAGAGAACAGAAAATAAGGAGGAGACAGGAGACCATGGCACCGATCAATGAAAATTTCGGGAAACTGCCCGGAAGCTATCTTTTTTCCACTGTGGCGCAGAAGGTCGCCGCGTACCGCGCGGCTCATCCGGAGGCTAAGATCATCCGTCTGGGGATCGGCGATGTGACGCAGCCCCTGGCCCCCGCCGTCATCCGCGCGCTCCACGGCGCCGTGGACGAGATGGGCAGGGCGGAGTCCTTCCGCGGGTACGCTCCGGACAAGGGATACGATTTCCTGCGCGAGGCCATCGCGAAGGCGGACTACGCCGCCCGGGGCTGCGACATCAGCGCGGACGAGATCTTCGTCTCGGACGGGGCCAAAAGCGATTCCGCCGACATCCAGGAGCTGTTCGGGCCGGACGCCGTGATCGCGGTCTCCGATCCCGTCTATCCCGTCTACGTGGATTCCAACGCACTGGCCGGCCGCTGCGGCACCTATGACCCGGCCGCGGGCAAGTGGGACCGGGTGATCTATATGCCCTGCACGGCGGAAAACGGCTTTGCGCCGGACCTTCCCGGGGACGGGGCGGACATGATCTACCTGTGCTCGCCGAACAACCCGACGGGCATGGCGATGACAAAGGACCAGCTGCAGCGCTTCGTCGACTACGCCAACCGCACCGGCGCCGTCATCCTCTTTGACGCGGCCTACGAGGCCTACATCCAGGATGAAAATATCCCCCATTCCATCTACGAGTGCGAGGGGGCGAAGACCTGCGCCATCGAGCTGAGGAGCTTCTCCAAGAACGCCGGCTTCACCGGCCTTCGCCTGGGCTGCGCAGTGGTCCCCAAAGACCTGTTCCGCGGCGGCGCATCCCTGCACGCCATGTGGGCAAGGCGGCACGGGACGAAATTCAACGGCGCGCCCTACATCGTGCAGCGCGCCGGCGAGGCGGTCTATTCCGCCGAGGGGCAGGCGCAGATGAAGGAACAGATCGGCGTGTACCGGCGCAACGCGAAGGTCATCCTGGACGTGCTTACCGCCGCGGGATATACCGTGTACGGCGGGGTGAACTCTCCTTACGTATGGCTGCGCACGCCGGAGAACATGACCTCCTGGGCGTTCTTTGACTGGCTGCTGGAGGAGAAGAACATCGTGGGGACGCCCGGCAGCGGGTTCGGTCCCTGCGGAGAAGGGTATTTCCGGCTGACCGCCTTCGGAACCTACGAGGATTCCGCGGAGGCGATGGCCAGACTGGCACAGTAGAATTAAGCGAAGCCGGTGTCCGGGCAGACGGGCAGGATCCTAAGAAGGAGGAAGCGCAATGGCAAAATATATCTTTGTGACCGGCGGTGTGGTTTCCGGACTGGGAAAAGGGATCACGGCGGCTTCCCTGGGCAGGCTGCTGAAGATGCGCGGCCTGCGCGTCGCCTCGCAGAAGCTCGACCCATACATGAACGTAGACCCCGGGACCATGAGCCCGTTCCAGCACGGTGAGGTCTTCGTGACGGACGACGGTGCGGAGACGGACCTGGATCTTGGCCATTACGAGCGCTTTATCGATGAAAACCTGACCCGCTATTCCAACCTGACCAGCGGCAGGGTATACTGGAACGTCCTGAACCGGGAGCGCAGGGGCGGGTACCTGGGCCAGACCGTCCAGGTCATCCCGCACATCACAGACGAGATCAAACAGTTCATCTATGACGGCGCCGAAAGCTCCGGAGCCGATGTGCTGATCACCGAGATCGGCGGGACGATCGGCGACATCGAGGGGCAGCCCTTCATTGAGGCGATCCGTCAGATCAGCCTCGAGCAGGAAAAGGAGAACTGCCTGTTCATCCATGTGACCCTGGTGCCGTACCTGAGCGGCTCCAATGAGCATAAATCCAAGCCCACTCAGCACTCGGTCAAGGAGCTGCAGGCGATGGGCATCCACCCCGACATCATTGTGACGCGGGTGGACCGGCTGCTGGAACAGAGCATCAAGGATAAGATCGCCCTGTTCTGCAATGTCAAGAAGGACTGCGTGATCGAGAACGATACGATGGACTGCCTTTACGAGGCGCCGCTGATGCTGCACCGGCACGGGCTGGATACGGTCGCCTGCCGGGAGCTGGGGCTTGCCGGGGAGATGAGCGGTCTTAAGCAGTGGGAGGACATGGTCGCGCGCATCCACGCTCTTTCCGGCCGTGTCACGGTCGCGATCGTCGGAAAATATGTCGGCCTGCACGATTCCTATCTGTCCGTGCGCGAGGCGCTTTATCACGGCGGCTATGAGAACGACGCCGCGGTGGAGGTGCTCTGGGTCGATTCGGAGACACTGACGCCGGAGAATATCGAAGAGAAGCTGGGCGGCGCCGACGGCATCCTTGTGCCCGGCGGCTTCGGCGTGCGCGGCATTGAGGGGATGGTGCTGGCCTGCCGGTACGCCAGGGAGAGGGACATCCCCTATTTCGGGATCTGCCTCGGCATGCAGATCAGCGTGATCGAGTACGCGAGGAGCGTGCTGGGTCTCGGCGCGGCGAACAGCCGGGAATTTTCCCCGGAGGGCCCGGACTGCGTGATCGACCTGATGGAGGAACAGGCGGGCGTCTCGGCCAAGGGCGGCACCATGCGCCTCGGCGCCTATCCGTGCGTCGCTGCTCCGGGCAGTCTGCTGGAGGCGGCCTACGGGACGCGGGAGATCTCCGAGCGGCACAGGCACCGCTTCGAGTATAACGGCGCCTACCGGAGCAGGCTGGAGGAAGCCGGCCTTGCGGTCAGCGGTCTCTCCCCCGACGGGACCCTCGTTGAGGCGGTAGAGGCGAAGGCGAACCGGTTCCACGTGGGCGTGCAGTTCCATCCGGAATTCAAGTCAAGGCCGGACCGGGCGCACCCGCTTTTCCGGGAGTTTGTCCGGGCGGCGAAGGAGCGGCGAGGCTGAAGCCATTTCGCCAACTGTGTTCAAGCGACTGCCAATCCCGTTCATGAAAAGAAGACTGCCCTCCGGGTATAATCAGAAGAGACAATGATTATACCCGGAGGGATTTTTATGCGTTACGGACATTTTGACAATGCAAACAGAGAGTATGTGATCGACAGGGTGGATCTCCCGGTCTCCTGGACAAATTATCTCGGGGTGAAGGAGATGTGCGCGGTCGTGAACCACACCGCCGGCGGCTATGTCTTTAAGGGGTCGCCGGAGTATCACCGGATCACCAGGTTCCGGGGCAACGGGGTGCCCATGGACCGGCCGGGGCAGTACGTCTATATCCGGGACAACGAGGACGGGGACTACTTCAGCATTTCCTGGCAGCCGGTCGGAAAGCCGCTCGATCAGGCCTCGTACAGCTGCCGCCACGGCCTTTCCTATTCCGTCTATTCCTGCGCGTACAAGGGGATCTCGGCGTCCCAGAAGATGTTCATCCCCCTGGATGACGACGCGCTGCTCTGGGACGTGACCATCCGCAACGACAGCGGGCGGCCGAGGAATCTTTCCGTCTTTTCCTATCTGGAATTCTCCTTCCACCACATCATGATCGACAACCAGAACTTCCAGATGAGCCTGTACTGCGCGGGCTCCTCCTGCGAGGACGGGATCATCGAGCATGACCTGTTCTACGAGGAGTTCGGATATCAGTTCTTCACCGCGGACTTTGCGCCGGACGGGTTTGACTGCCTGCGGGACGCCTTCCTCGGGACCTACCACACAGAGACGGATCCCCGGGCCGTGGCCGAAGGGCGCTGCGGCGGTTCCTTTGAAAAGGGCGGGAACCACTGCGCCTCCCTGCAGAAGGACCTTGTCCTTGCGCCGGGCGAGGAGCGGCGCCTGATCTTCATGCTCGGGGACGGCGACCGGGCCCGGGGGAAAAAGGTGCGGGAGAAATACAGCCGGCCCGGCGCGGTCGACGAAGCCTTTGCGGCCCTCGGTGCCTTCTGGGACGAAAAGCTTTCGGCCCTGCAGATCCGCACGCCGAGCGAGGCAATGAACACGATGATCAATATCTGGACCCTGTACCAGTCGGAGATCAATGTGATGTTCTCCCGCTTTGCCTCCTTTATCGAGGTGGGCGGCAGGACCGGCCTGGGCTACCGGGACACGGCCCAGGATTCCATGACCATTCCCCACTCCAACCCGGAAAAATGCAGGGAGCGCATTGTGCAGCTCCTGCGCGGGCTGACGAGCCGGGGATACGGCCTGCACCTGTTCGAGCCGCGCTGGTTTGAACCGGAAAAGGAGGGGGCAAAGAAGCCCTTCCGCTCCCCGACGGTCATCCCCGGCATCAATAAGCGGGACATCATCCACGGGATAGAGGACGCCTGCGCGGATGACGCCCTCTGGCTCATCCCGGCCATCGCGGAGTACATCCGGGAGACGGGGGACCTGGCCTTCGCCGACCTGGTGCTCCCCTACGCGGATACCGGCACCGCGGCCTTTGCCGGCGCCGCCGGCGCGGGAGCGGAGGGCCCGGGAGCAGACGGGGCAGATCCGGCCGCGCCGGATACCGTGTACGACCACATGAAGCGGATCCTTGATTTTTCCGCCCGCGAGGTGGGGCCGGACGGGATCTGCAAGGGCCTGCGCGCCGACTGGAACGACTGCCTGAACCTGGGCGGCGGCCAGAGCGCCCTGGTCTCCGAGCTCCACTACTGGGCGCTGACGCACTTTATCAGCCTTGCCCGGCGCCTGGGGCGCGGGGAGGACGAAAAGACCTACGGCGAAATGCGGGAGAGGGTCGGGAAGGTCATCCGGGAGACCCTCTGGGACGGGGACTGGTTCATCCGCGGCGTCACGAAGAGCGGCCGCAGGATCGGCACAAAGCAGGACAGGGAAGGACGCGTCCATCTGGAGAGCAACGCCTGGGGCGTGCTCTGCGGGGCAGCGGACCGCGGGCAGGGAATAAAGGCGATGGACAGCGTTTACCGGAACCTGTACACCCCCTGGGGCATCCGGCTGAACGCCCCCTCCTATACCGAGCCCGATGACGAGATCGGCTTCGTCACCCGGGTCTATCCCGGCGTGAAGGAGAACGGCGCCGTCTTTTCCCATCCCAATCCCTGGGCGTGGGCGGCGGAGTGCGTCCTCGGGCGGGGCGGGCGTGCGATGGAATTTTACGACGCCCTCTGCCCCTATAACCAGAATGACAAGATCGAGATCCGCCAGTCGGAGCCCTACTCCTACTGCCAGTTCATCATGGGGCCGGACCACACTGCCTTCGGCAGGGCGAGGCATCCCTTCATGACGGGATCCGGCGGCTGGGCGTACTTTGCGGCGACCCGATACATGCTTGGAATCCGTCCGGACTATGATACACTGGTGATAGATCCGTGCATTCCGGAGGAGTGGGACGGCTTTACCGCCCGGCGGATGTGGCGCGGCGCCCTCTATGAGATCGAAGCAGTCAATCCGCGGCACGTTTCGAAGGGCGTGGTCCGAATCGAGGTGAACGGGGAAGAGGTCACGGCTGTGCCCGCGCTGCCTGCGGGAAGCCGCGCAAGGGTCAGGGTGACCATGGGATAAGGAGCGGAAGAGATGATCAGGTTTGGTACCGGCGGCTGGAGAGCCGTGATCGGGGACGGGTTTACAAAGAAGAACATTCAGCTTCTGGCCGCGGCCATGTGTGAGAAAATGGAGCGGGAAGGCGCGGCGGACAAGGGGATCGTGATCGGCTACGACCGGCGCTTTCTCTCGAAGGAGAGCATGCGCTGGTGCGGCGAGGCCTTCGCGGCGCGGGGCATCACGGCGAGCCTGATCAACAAGTCGGCCCCGACCCCGCTGATCATGTTCTATGTCATGCGGCATCAGCTGCCCTATGGGCTGATGATCACGGCCAGCCACAATCCGGCCGTCTACAACGGAATCAAGGTATTCACTGCGGGCGGCAGGGACGCGGACAAGGCGGTGACGGACGAGATCGAGGAGATCGCGGAGGGGATCGACCCGGATTCCGTGGAGGAGATGGATTACGGACAGGCGCTGGAGGCGGGGCTGATCCGGGAGATCTACCCCGTCAATGAGTATCTGGACGATATCCTGGACAAGATCAACGTGAAGGCGATCCGCGGGGCGAACCTGCGCGTCGCCGTGGACCCGATGTTCGGCGTCTCCGAGGTCCCGCTGCAGATCCTGCTGCTGACGGCGCGCTGCGACGTGGAAATGCTGCACAACGGGCACGACACCCTCTTCGGCGGCCGCATGCCGGCCCCCTCGGCGGTGACGATGCGCCAGCTCTCCACCCGGGTGATGGACTACCGCTTTGATATCGGCGTGGCGACGGACGGGGACGCCGACCGGCTGGGCGTGATCGACGACACCGGCCGCTACCTGCACGCGAACGATATCCTGGTGCTGCTGTACTATTACATGCTGCGCTACCGGGGCGAGAAGGGCGACGTGGTCCGCAATGTGGCGACGACCCACCTGCTGGACCGGGTGGCGGCCCGCTTCGGGCAGCACTGCCATGAGGTCCCGGTGGGATTTAAATACGTCTCCGCGAAAATGCAGGAGACAGACGCCCTGATCGGCGGCGAATCCTCCGGCGGTCTGACCGTCCGGGGACATATCTGCGGGAAGGACGGCATCTACGCGGCCATGCTCCTCGTCGAGATGATCGCGGTGACGGGGCGCAGGCTTTCGGCGATGTACCGGGAGATCTGCGAGGAGTGCGGCGAGATCCGGATGGAGGAGAGAAGCTATCATTTCAGCCGGGAAAAGAAGGCGCAGCTCGAGGAGACCCTCTTCGTGCGCAAGCAGCTGCCGCCCATGGGCACAAGGCACGTTAATCGCGTCTCCTACCTGGACGGTGTAAAGCTGTATTTTGCGGACGGCGGCTGGGTGATCGCCCGCTTTTCCGGAACGGAACCGCTGCTGCGCATCTTCTGCGAGATGAGCACCGCCAGGGACGCGGCCGAGGTCTGCGCGCAGTTTGAGGAATTTCTCGGGATCGCTCCCGATCCCCAGTGAGGAAAGGACAGATGACCGGAAAAAGACAGAAGAGACCGCGCAGGCTGACGACGGGGATGATCAAGGTCATCCTCCTGTGCTGGATCCTTCCCTATATTATCCTGTCGGCGGTCCTGATCGCCGTCTCCGCGCGGCGGAGCACCCTTCAGGCGGAAAATACCCTGCGCTCCTCCATGGAGGGCGCGGGGCAGATCGTGATGGATGATGTGCTGTCCGCGATCGAGGATTCGCGGCAGGCCTCCTACGACGGCGTCATCAAGAAGGCCTACGAGACCTTCCTGCGGGACGGGGACGAGGGGGCCATGCACGCCGCCGTCACGGCGTATCTGAACAAGACCTACAAGTTTTCCCGGAGCATCTCCAACACCATCCTGCTGTACGGGGATGAGGTGAAGATGGAGTACTACACCTACAGCAACGCGGCCGGGGCGACCTACGCGAGCATCGAAGAGTTCAAGCGGGATACCGCGGAGGCGGTGCGGCTGACGGCAAAGGACCTGGACACGAAGACAAGGCTCATCTGCCTCGGCGGCCACCTCTATGTGGTGCGCAACATCGTGCTGAGCAACTACGAGCCCTTTGCCACCTTCGTGATGGAGCTGAACATGGACCGGCTCTTCGAGAGCATGGACAGTGTGATCTGGATGGAGAAGGGGATCGCGGTCCTGGAGGGGGAGACGGCCTACAGCTGGGCAGCCGGTACGGATGAGGACGAGCCCGGGGATGCCGGTCAGACCGGAACAGGCAGCGGGGAAGACGCGGAAACGGAGAGGAAGCTGCTTGCTGTCCTGGCCGCCGCGCAGGGGAAGGGCCCCGCGCCGAAGGACCGGGGCATGGTCTTTGCCTTTGACGCAAAGGAGAGCGCGGCCTGCCTCGAGATGAAGGTCAACGGGCAGCGGTACGCCTTCGTGATCTCCCTCGACCGGCGCGCGATGTTCGGCGAGCGGGCAGGCTATCTTTCCGTCTACCTCGTCGTCTTTATCACCCTGATCCCGCTGATCATCGCGACCTTCTGGTTCTTCTACGCGAACATCAACCAGCCGATCAGCGCCCTCATGGAGGGGTCGGACCAGATCCGGGCCGGCCGGTACGGGTACGAGATCCCGGCCTTCTCGCGGAACGAGGAGATGAGCCGGCTGACCGAAAACTTCAACCACATGTCGCGCAGCCTGGAGGAGTCCTTCCGGCGGATCTACGCGGAGGAGGTGGCGGGAAGGGACGCCGCGCTCAAAGCCCTGCAGTCCCAGATCAACCCGCATTTCCTGAACAATACGCTGGAGATCATCAACTGGAAGGCCAGGATGAACGGCAGCGAGGACGTGAGCGAGATGATCTCCGCCCTCAGCGTGATGATGAACGCGGCCCTGAACCGGAACAACGAGATGTTTATCCGCCTGGAGGAAGAGCTGACCTACGTGGACGCCTACCTGTATATCATCAAGGAGCGCTTCGGCGACCGCTTCCAGTTTGAGAAGGAGGTCGATCCCGCCCTGCTGGGCGTGAGCGTGCCGCGGCTGATCATCCAGCCCATCGTGGAGAACGCGGTGGAGCACGGCGGGGACGCGGCGGGCATGCGCACAGGGAAGCTGTCCATCTATGGGAATACGGATGAGCTGCACATCGTCGTGGAAAACAACGGCGCCCTGTCGGAGCGGGACAGGGAACGGATCGCGGCCCTGCTGGCCGATGCGGAGGAGATGCCCGCCGGCGGGGAAAAGACGGCCCCGGACAGCAGCAGCATCGGCATCCGGAACGTGCACCGGCGGCTGCGCCTGATCTACGGAAAGGAGAGCGGCCTGACCATCCGGGACAGCGGGGACGGCAGGACCGTCAGCGAGCTCGTCATCTGCCGCGGGCAGGGGAAGGCGGACCCGGAACAGTAAAGAAAAGGGGACGGAACAACCCCGGTCAAGGAAGAGCAAGCGCAGACAAAGGAACGGCCGGAAACAGGCAAGAAAAGACAAGGTGTCCGCAACCGCATTCATTCCTTTTTCCCTGCCGGGAAGGTATCCTTTAGATACAAACCAAAACATCCTCAGGGGTGAGGATGGAAGCAGGGAAAAAGAAACAGGAGGGTTTTACGGATGAAAAAGAGAATGGCAGTTTTACTGGCGGCTGCGGCAGTTTCCGCGGCGATCAGCGCACCGGCGATGGCCGAGGGCGTAACGCTCAGCGTGACCACGACCTATGCGGGCGAGGACAGCAACGCGCAGAACTATAAGGACAGCGTCGCGGCCTGGGAGGCCGAGAGCGGCAACAAGGTGGACGACAGCTCCGCCACCTCCGACGAGGCGTTCAAGTCCAGGATCATCACCGACTTTGAGGCCGGCTCCGAGCCCGACGTCCTCTTCTTCTTCAACGGGGTGGACGCCAACCAGTTCGTGGAGCAGGGCAAGGTCGTTTCCATCGACGAGATCAGGGAAGCCTATCCGGATTTCGCGTCCAACATGAAGGATGAGATGCTCGGCGCGTCTCCCGTGGACGGCGTAAACTATTCCGTGCCGGTCAACGGCTACTGGGAGGGCATGTTCGTGAACAAGGAAGTGCTCGAGGCGGCAGGCGTCGAGGTGCCGACGGCAGAGACCACCTGGGAAGACTTCCTTGCCATGTGCGAGACGATCAAGGCAGCGGGCTACACGCCGATCGCGGCTTCTCTGCAGGAGATCCCGCACTACTGGTTCGAGTACGCGATCTACAACTTCCAGAGCGCCGAGACGCACAACACGGTGCCGGAGAGCGTGGATGACGAGTACGGCCAGGCGTGGGTCGCAGGCCTGAACGACATCAAGGCGCTGTTCGAGGCGGGATACTTCCCGGAGAACACGCTGACGGCGACGGACGCCGAGACCTTCCAGCTCTTCACGGGCGACAAGGCAGCCTTCCTCATCGACGGCTCCTGGAAGATCGGCGGCATCGCGGAAGCGGTGGACGACATCGAGAACTTCACAGTCGTGAACGTGCCCGGCAAGGGCGACCGCAAAACGACCGACGAGATCGGCGGACTGTCCATGGGCTACTACATCACCAGAAAGGCCTGGGAGGATGAGGAAAAGAGAGACGCGGCCGTCTCCTTCGTCTCCTTCATGACCTCCGACGAAGTCGTCTCGAAGTTCGCGGGCGTTTCCGCGACGGCCCTGAAGGAAGGCGCCGCGCCGGATACCTCCGAATTCAACGCCCTGCAGGTCGACGCGATCGCGTACACGGCCTCCTTCACCGGGATCTCCCCGGCAGTGCAGGACAACCTTTCCGCGGCGGCCCGCGAGCCGATCTTCGCGGACATGGCCTCCATCGTGAACGGCGATGTGGATGCGGCCGACGCCGTAGCCGCCGTCCTTGAGGCGAACGCGGAATGATCCGCAAAACTCTGCAGCTTATCATCTGATTAACATTTGATGAACACAGGGGGATGGTCCACGGGTGTCAGAGGGCCTGACACAGGGGGCCATCCCCTTTATGGTCCGCAGCCGGGCCGGCCCCGGCGGAGGGAGCAGAAAATGGGTGCGAATATCTACAAAAACAAAAAACTGATCTGGGTGTTCCTTCTGCCGGCATTCCTGTTCATGCTGGTCTACCTGTACTATCCCTTTGTGCGGAACATCCTCAACAGCTTCCAGCATATCAAGTATATGGGAACAGCCGGCGGGGAGTGGAACGCCCCCTGGTACAGCAATTATGTCAAGCTCCTCGGCGACGCCAAGATGAAGATCGCCCTGAAAAACACGGTGATCACAATCGCGGCCACCATCATCGGTCAGGTGGGCATCGCCCTGGTGCTGGCCCTTCTGGTGAGCAATATCAAGGCGGGCGCGGGCTTTTTCCGCACCGTCTATTTCTTCCCCATCGTGATCTCCGCCACGGCCCTGGGCCTTCTGTTCAACCTGGTATTCCTGTATGACAAGGGCATGATCAACCAGTTCCTGCAGTTTACGGGATATCTCGACAAGGCGTCGAACCAGCTGATCGACTGGAAGTCGAAGCACGCCATGTTCACCATGCTGATGCCCGTCATCTGGCAGTATGTCGGCTTTTACTTCGTCATCCTGCTGACCGGTCTGGCCGGGATCCCCGCGGACCTGTACGAGGCGGCCACCATCGACGGTGCGGACAGATGGCAGCAGGTGCGCTTCATCACCCTGCCGCTGCTGCGCAACAGCATCGGTACCTGCGTCATCCTCGCCGTGACCGGCGCCCTCAAGGTCTTTGATCTGCCCTGGACGATGTTCGTCAACGGGATGTCGAACACCTGGCTGACCGGCACCTACATGTATTCCAAGGTCTACTCGGACGTCGACTACGCCTCGGCCATCGCCGTGGTCATCGTCATCATCGGCGTGATCCTTTCCGCCGTCGTCAACCGGATCTTCCGGCAGAATGATGACTATCAGGTATAAGGAGGGAAGGCAGATGAAGAAAAAATTTACGCCCGCCCTTGTCCTCATCTATCTTTTTCTCGGGCTGTGGGCGCTTACCACCATTTTTCCGCTGGTCTGGTCCCTGATGAATTCCTTCAAGGACAAGAAGATGATCTACCAGAATTCCTTTGCCCTCCCCCTGGGCAATGCCTTCTCCCTGGACAACTACCGGAGCATCTTCGCGAACTATGATATCCTGCGCGCCTACCGCAACAGCCTGATCATCTCGGGGACGGTGGCGGCGGCGGTCATCCTGCTGGCCGGCATGGCGGCCTACATCCTCTGCCGGTACCAGTTCCGGGGCAAGGGCCTGCTGCGGACCCTGCTCTACGCGGGCATGATGTTCCCCATCTACTCCACGATCATCCCGGTCCTGCGGATGCAGGCGAAGTGGGGGATCGTGAACAGCCCCTATGTGTGGAAGAACCTTCTCTCGGTCATCCTTCCGCAGATCGCCGGGAACATGTCCTTCGCGATCATCGTCCTGATGGGCTACATCCGCACGCTCCCCGTCGAGCTGGAGGAGGCGGCCTTCCTGGAAGGCTGCAGCATGTTCCAGAATTATTTCCGGATCGTGTTTCCGCTGTGCAAGCCCTCCATGGTGACGGTCGGGATCTTCAGCTTCCTGTGGAGCTACAACGACCTGTTTACGCAGATGTTCTTCCTGC
>CAMOKZ010000017.1 GCA_946618155.1 uncultured Lachnospiraceae bacterium
AGTAGGTGCCCCAGCGTCCGCCGTACTCTTCCGTCTCGCCGTCGCCGTCGGTATCCACGTTCGCGCCGATGAATTCGTTCTCTCTGTACCACAGCGCGCCGATCAGGGTCGGCTGGGTGTCTTCCACGAAGGTGGAGCCCATGGACTCAAGCCACGGCTTCAGATCCTGTCCGCCTTCGATGAACTGCCTGACCAGGTCGACATCGCCGTAGATCCACTCGGACTTGTCCGCGCTCTGGCGCAGGCCGCCGTAGTAGGTCTGGAAGATGTGCAGGTTGACCGTGGAGAACAGGGTCAGCTGATTTTCCGGGGTGCCGGCATCCAGCTGCGGCTGTGCCCAGTCAAGATAAGCCTGGATCTCTTTCTTCAGCTCCTGCAGGATGGGGAGATACTCCTGATGCACGCCGTGCTTGGACAGTTCAGCGGCGTCGCCGGCCACGAACTCGTTGTCCACATAGTACGCCTCATCGAAGGGCTCCTCGCTCCAGTCAAGGATCATCTTCAGCTCATTGATGCAGCCCTGTACCGATTTGACCTTGTTGTAGGTCTCGCCGTCAAAGCCGACGCCGGTCGTGGCATCCGGATCCGCCGGATCCCATACCAGATACGGCATCACGGACTGATACTGACCGCCGGATACCAGGGTATTGCCGCCGACCTGGGCGTTCTTCTCGATGACGAGAACGGTGTTGCCGTCCTGCGCTGCCTGCGCCGCAGCGGAGATGCCAGCGCCGCCGGCGCCGACGATGACCACGTCGTAGGTCAGATCAAGCGGTTCCTCAGGCGTGATCTCCACCTTGTTGGCGGTGAACGCGCCCTTGTCGCTCACGCCCGCCTCTTCGGCCGCCATGTTCACGGCGCTCTTGAGGGCGAAGGAAGTGAAGGTAGCGCCGGAGACAGAGTCCACGCCGGTGCCGTTCGCTTCGATGATCTGGTCGATCAGGATGTCATAGGCGACAGTGCCGACCTCGGCCGTCTCTGCGCTGTTCACCACTTCGATGCCGGTGATGGCGTTCTCGTCGAAGGTGACGCTCAGTTCCACCGGGCCGTTATAGCCGTCTGCCGTCCCGGTGTAGGTGCCGGGCGTAAAGGTAAGTCCCTCGGGGGCAGCGCCTTCCGTCCCCGCTTCTTCGGTCGCGAAGGCCTGCGCGATCGCGTCAGCCGCTGCCGCAGCTACGGCGTCCGAGGTGATGGTAGCGCCGGATACCGCTTCGATCTCAGCCGACTGTTTTTCCAGGATCTGCGGCGCAAGCTGTTCGATCGCAGCGCCGCCGATTTCCGGCGTCTCATCTGGGCCGTCGATCTGCACATCCGTGATCGCCTCACCGTCCGTGGTGATAGTGACGGTCACATTTCCGCCAAGCCCGGGGGCAGAAGCGGAAAAGGTGCCGGCCTCAGCGGCCAGACCCGCCATGGCAAACGTTCCCGCCGCCAGGGCAGTGCCGAGCAGCACGCTCAGCCATTTTCCCGTTTTTCTCATACCTGTCTCCTTTCATGGTGCAAAAATATAGGGTCATTTGTGTGGATGCGGAACCCGCCGTCCGGGATCCGCCGCCTACTATACATTTAACCATAAATCAGGTGCCGGCGCAACTGCCGCACACTGCGAAAAATCTATCAAAAACTTTTTTGCCGGGATCTTTCTCAGTCCCTCGTCTCCATGACGAGCAAAAGGCCCGAGGTAAAGCTGACCTCTCCTTCGGGCGCCTCCAGCTCGTTGCTGACGCCGAGGCTCCCCTTCATTTCCAGGGTGATGTCCGTGACCTCGTACTTGAACCCTTTCAGGGTAAGGCCCGTAACCGGTCCGCCGAAGGCAAAGAAGGAGATATACTTTCCCCACTGCTCTTCTTTTTTCATGATAAAGGGTCCGCGGCGCAGGGTGACGGCGTTGTGCGGGTCAAGGATGCGCACCAGGACGCCCCTCTCCGCCGCCTGGGCCAGCAGCTGCAGGTTGGCAAAGACATGGTCAAGTCTTGTCCCCGTCGCCCCCAGCAGGACCACCTCGGTGCAGCCCCGCTCCATGGCGGCGTCCAGGGCAAGCTCCGTGTCCGTAAAATCCTTTTCCGGCCGGAAGCGCCGGATCTCGACCTGCGGGTCCCCCGCATAGCGCTGCGCCAGCTCAGGGGAGCCGGAATCAAAATCCCCGACGATCACATCGGGCTTTAACCCGTGCTGCGCGAAAAACTTCAGGCCCCGGTCCGCGGCGATATAGAGCAGCCGCTCCCGCACCCCTCTTCCGGGCCGCACCCCCGGGAAAATTTCCCCGGAAAATAAGCGAAGCGCCAGCGCTTTATCCACGCTGCCGCCGCTTACGATCAGCGCCCTTCCGGGCGTTCTCTCCCTCATCCGATCTCACCGTACTCCTTCATGATATCCAGATAGGTATGCACCCGCTCGGTGACATCTTTGCCGAACACGGCGGAGCCGGCCACCAGCACGTTCGCGCCCGCCTCGAGGACAGTGCGGATGGTGCCGTCATTGATGCCGCCGTCCACCTCGATGTCGATGTCCAGGCCGCGCTCACGGATCATGGCGCGCAGGGCGGCGATCTTCTCCGTCATGGCGGGGATGTACTTCTGTCCGCCGAAGCCCGGGTTGACCGTCATCAGCAGGACCATGTCCACCTTGTCCCAGAGATAGTCGAGGACAGAGAGGGGCGTCGACGGGCAGAGGGCAAGCCCTGCCTTCATCCCCTTTGCCCGGATGGCGTCCAGGGTGCGGTCAAGATGCACGCAGGCCTCCGCGTGGATGGTCAGGATATCCGCCCCGCAGGCCGCGAATTCGTCGATGTAGC
Organism: uncultured Lachnospiraceae bacterium; assembly: GCA_946618155.1. GTDB lineage: Bacteria > Bacillota > Clostridia > Lachnospirales > Lachnospiraceae > CAMOKZ01. The sequence continues at coordinate 2,795 of CAMOKZ010000017.1, forward strand.
GCTCCGGCTGGCGGATCATCAGATGCACGTCGAAGACGCGCTTCGTCAGCGGACGCACCGCGGAGATGACGGGCATGCCCAGGGAAATGCTGGGCACGAACATGCCGTCCATCACGTCGATGTGGATGTACTGCGCGCCGGCGCTGTCCGCCTCGCGGATCTGCTCGCCGAGCCTGGCAAAATCAGCGGCAAGAATAGATGGTGCCAGATAATTCATTCGTATACCTCCTGTGCACGTCTAATACTTTTTCTTCTCCTTCAGTTCCCGGACGAACAGGCAGTAGTTCTCGTACCGCTCCGGGCTGATCCGTCCCTGCCCGATGGCTTCCTTCACCGCGCAGTCCGGCTCGCTCATGTGCATGCAGCCCTGGAACCTGCAACGGTCCCGGTAGGGCGCCGCCTCGGGCCAGAGCGCCTCGGCCTGTGCGGGGGTGATGTCCGGCAGGAAAAGGGAGCCGAAGCCCGGCGTATCCATAAAGTAGGTATCCTCCCGCACGCGCACCAGCTGCGTGTGCCGGGTCGTCTGCTTTCCGCGCCCGATCTTCCGGCTCACCTCGCCGACCTCCATGGACGCCTCCGGCTGGATGTAGTTGGTAAAGGATGATTTGCCCACGCCGCTGGGGCCGGCCACCACCGTGGTCTTTCCCGTCAGCGCCGCGTCCGCCTCGGCAAGCCCCAGGCCCGTCCTCACGCTCATCGGGATGAGGGGACAGCCGCAGGCCGCGTAGATGCGGTCAAGCTTTTCGCCAAGGTCCGGCGCCGCCAGATCCCACTTGTTGATGCAGATGACGACCGGGATGGACAGGTCTGCCATCGCCAGCAGAAAGCGGTCAAGCAGGTTAAGGTTGAGGGCCGGCTGGTCCGCCGCGAAGACGACCAGGGCCTGGTCGACATTGGCCGCGGCCGGCCGGACAAGGACATTCCGCCTTGGCAGGATGCGGGTCAGGTTTCCCTCCAGCGTTTCCTCGCTGACCGGGGCGAACTCGGCGTCATCCCCGGGGACGGGCTTTACGCCCTCCCTGCGCAGGATGCCTCTGGCCCGGCATTCCCAGACCCTGCCCGCTTTGTCGCTGATGTAATAGAAGCCGCCTACGCCCCTGATGATCTTCCCCTGCATCACGGCACCTGGCTGAACTCGACGCCGTCGTAGACCGTCGTCGAGAGGATGTCCCAGCTGGTCGGGTCAAGGGTGTAGATGGTCACCGTACCGCCGGTCACGCCGGCCTGTCCCTGCACGCTGAGCAGGTACGGGAAGGTCGTGGTTCCTTCAAAAATGGTGGTCTCCGTGCCGTTCTGCTCCAGGATGATCCGGACCGGCTCGCCGTCCCAGTTGTCCGGCGCAAGAAGCTGCGCGTTGCACATCCAGACGCCCGAAGCCTGGCCCTGGGTGGTGGCGCTGCCGCCGCTCACGATGACGGTGACCGCCGTTCCCGTGGGCACCGTGCTGCCGGGCTCCACATCCTGGTCAATGACCAGGTCCTTCTGCACGGTATCGGAGTATTCCGTTACGATATAGACATAGAGGCCGAGGTTGCTGAGCACCGCGTTCGCGTCGTCCACGTACTTGCCGCGCATGTCCGGCACCTCCACGGAGCTGCTGTCCGGTCCCTGGCTGACATAGATCGTGACCACGTCGCCCGCGTGCACACTCGAACCCGGTCCCGGGTTGGTCGTCAGGACGAGGCCCTGCTGTACGGTATCGCTGTAGCGGCTGGTATCCACCTGATAGGTCAGGTTCATGCTCTCCAGCGCCTCCTGCGCCTCCTCCAGGGAAAGCCTGGTGAGATCCGGCACGGTCAGCGCCGCGGAGGGGCCGCTGCTGAGCTGATAGCCTACCGTCGTGTTCGGCGCCACCGCCGTGCCCGCCTCCACGCTCTGCGACGCGACAAGGTCTTTGGCGTAGACATCGGACGCGGTCTCGCCGGTAAATTTATAGCCAAGGCCGAGGGCCCTCAGGGTCTCTCTCGCCTCATCCTCCGACTTGCCCAGGATATCCGGCACGTTCACCGTGGCCGGGGATGCCTGCTCCGTCTGCTTTGCGGGCTCGCCGCTGCCGCCGATCAGGCCGGTCATGCGGCCGATCAGGAACAGCGCGACCAGGCCGATCACCAGCGCCGCCGCAATACTCACGAACAGGACGATCCGCTCACCGGATTCCGCCTCCTCCTGGCGCGAGGTGCGCCTCTTTTTCCTGCGGGTGCGCTCCCTCTGCTCCTCTCTCTCCCCGTACTCCTGCTTTTCCAGCTCTTCCAGGGGGGAGGGACGCTTCGGGGTCTCGTCGTAGCCGGGCATCGAGGACCCTTTCTTGATCCGGCTCACCTCATCCTTGGAAAGGAGCTTGGTGTGGGCGTCCCGGTTCACCGTGGGAATGGTAACAAAGCTGCCGTCCGGATCCACCAGGGATTCCTTCAGGTCACGGATGAGCTCGGTCATGTTGCTGTAGCGCCTGTCCGGGCTCTTCTGCGTACATTTCAGGATGATCTGCTCAGTGGAGCGCGGAATCTCGGGCGAGATCCTGCGCGGCGGGATCATCTCCTCCTGCAGGTGCTTCAGGGCAACCTCGACGGTGCTGTCGCCGTCGTAGGGCACGCGGCCCGTGAGCATCTCGTACATGGTGATGCCCATGGAGTAGATGTCGCTCTTCGCGTCGCTGTAGCCGCCCCTGGTCTGCTCCGGCGCGCTGTAGTGCACGGAGCCCATGACGTTGGAGTTGATCGTATTCGAGGTCGCGGCGCGCGCGATGCCGAAGTCCGCGATCTTCGCCTTCCCGTCCACGGAGATGATGATGTTCTGCGGCTTCACATCGCGGTGAATGATGCCGTTGGCGTGGGCAGTCTCCAGCCCGGCCGCCACCTGCAGGGCGATGCTCGTCGCCTCCCGCACGGGAAGCTTGCCCTTCTTGGCGATGTACTCCTTGAGGGTGATGCCCTCCACCAGCTCCATGACGATAAAGTTGACGCCGCCCTCCTCGCCGACATCGTAGACATTTACGATGTTCGCGTGGGTAAGGCCGGCAGCCGCCTGGGCCTCCACACGGAATTTGGACACAAAGGCCCGGTCGCCCCGGAATTCCTCCTTAAGCATCTTGATCGCGACCATGCGGTTGAGCTTATGGTCCTTGGCCTTGTAGACATTGGCCATGCCGCCGGAGCCGATGCAGCTGATGATCTCATATCGGTTCTGTAAAAAAGTCCCTGTTCTCAACATACCCTTATCCTCAACCCTCCGCCGGCTGCGCCAGGACTACTGAAATGTTGTCCTTTCCGCCGTTCTGATTCGCTAGCGCGACCAGCCTGCGGGCCGCTGTTTCCAGTGACGGTTCCTTCCTGACTGTACGGCATATCTCCCCGTCGTCCACCATATTGGTCAGGCCGTCTGTACACAGTAGGATCCGGTCTTCCGGACCCAGGTTCACATCAAACAGATCGATCTTCACTCTGCCGCCTACGCCGACTGCCCGTGTGATGATGTTCTTCTCCGGGTGGCTGCGGGCCGCTTCCCGGGCAAGCTGCCCCGCCCGCACCATCTCCTCCACCAGGGAGTGGTCGACCGTGATCTGGTCGATCTCCTCACCCACCAGGTAGAGCCTGCTGTCGCCCACGTTGGCGACATAAAGGCAGTTCTCCCACACGGTGGCCGCCACGACGGTAGTGCCCATGCCTTCAAGGCTCTTGTCCTGGGCGGCTTTTGCCAGGACCGCGTCGTTGGCCGCCTCTACAGCGGATTTAAGAATCGAAATCGGGAACTTCTCCGAAGCTCCCGCAATGTAATCCACCATCGTTTCAACTGTACATCTGGATGCAAGATCTCCGGCATTATGGCCCCCCATGCCGTCCGCTACGATATATAGATTGGAAAGTCTGCCCACCGGCTGGTCAGAAGCGTAGACATAATCCTGATTCATGTCCCGCCTTCTGCCCGTGTCCGTCAAACAAAAGGATCTCATTCCTGTCTGCTTCCCTCCAGGTAACTTTTTCGCAGCTGGCCGCAGGCGCCGCCGATATCCGTACCCATTTCTCTTCTAATAGTAACATTAATTCCGCTTTTTTCAAGTTTATTTTGAAACGCCAGCACCGCGCGGCGGTCCGGCGCCCTGTAGTTTCGCTCCTTCACGGGGTTGACCGGGATAAGGTTGATGTGGCAGCGCATCCCGCGCACCAGGGCCGCCAGCGCCTTCGCGTCGGCGTCCGTATCGTTCACCCCGCGCACCAGGCTGTACTCGAAGGTGATGCGCCTTCCCGTCGCCTTTTCGTAGTCCCGGCAGGCCGCCATGACGTCCCCCAGGGCGTAGCGCTTCGCGATGGGCATCAGCTTCTCCCGCTTTTCCTGGGAGGAGGCGTGAAGGGAGAGGGCGAGGGTGATCTGCAGGCCCTCTTCGGCAAGCCGGCGGATCTGCGGAACAAGGCCGCAGGTGCTGACCGTGACGGCGCGCCCCGAGAGGTTCTGTCCCCGCGGATCGCACAGGAGCCGGATGAAGCGGAGCAGATTGTCGTAGTTGTCCAGCGGTTCCCCGGCGCCCATCACCACCACGTGGGAGACGCGCACGCCGGCATGGGCGCTGATCCCGTAGATCTGGCCCAGCATCTCGGAGGCCGCCAGGTCCCTGACCCTTCCCTCCAGGGTGGAGGCGCAGAAGCGGCAGCCCATCCGGCAGCCGACCTGGGAGGAGACGCAGACGGACCAGCCGTAGCTGTACTTCATCAGCACGCTCTCGATCACGTTGCCGTCCTCCAGGGCGAACAGATATTTTTTTGTCCCGTCGGTCTTTGACTCGAGCACCTGTACCGGCACCGGGCTCACCAGCTTCGCCCGCTCCGCCAGGGAAGCGCGCAGCGCGGCGGAAAGATCCGTCATCTGGTCAAAGGAGGAGACGGGCCGCGCGTGCAGCCAGGCAAAGAGCTGGCCGGCGCGGAAGGGCTTTTCCCCCATATCCGCGACAAAGGCCGACAGCTCCTCATAGGTCATCGAGCGAAGATCTGCTTTATCCATTCCCGTCTCTTATCTCCCGTGTTTATCCTCTTCTTCTCAGGCGGGCCAGGAAAAAGCCGTCCGACCGGTGGACCCCCGGCAGGAACTGCAGGAAGCCGCCCTTCGTCGTGCGGTCCCGGAGCTCCGGACACAGGTATCCGTCGATGCTCTCCAGGACAAACGGGTAATTTTCCAGGAACCACTTGATGTTCATCTGGTTCTCGTCGGCGCCGATCGTGCAGGTGCTGTAGATGAGCGTCCCGCCCGGCTTCACATAGCCGTGCACCGTGTGCAGGATCTGCCGCTGCAGGCGGATCAGCTCCGTCTGCCTGGCCGGCGTCATCTTGTATTTGATGTCCTGCTTGCGGCCGATCACGCCGAGGCCGCTGCAGGGCACGTCCGCCAGCACGATGTCCGCGGTGCCCGCGGCGCTCTCATCGTAGATCACCGCGTCGCGCACCATGGCCTCGATATTTGCCAGGCCGCTGCGCTCGATGGCCTCCTTCATGCGGGCCACCTTCGTCTCGGAGATATCCCTCGCCTGCACGGATCCGCTGCCCCGCAGCTTTTCCGCCAGGTGCAGGGCCTTCCCGCCGGGCGCCGCGCACACGTCGATGCACGCGTCCCCCCAGTTGGGCGCCGCGACCTCGGCCACCATCATGGAGCTGATATCCTGCACCTGGATCCAGCCCTTCTTGAAGGCGCCCACGGCCTGCAGGTAATTGTAGCCGGAGATCTCCAGCGCGTAGTCGAGGTAGGGATGCCGCTCCACCTGGATGCCCTCAGCCCGGAGGTCATCGATCACCGTCTGCACGGAGACCTTCTCCGTCATCACCCGGACCACCGTCGGCGCAGGCTCATGGAAGCGCTTCAGCACCGTCTCCGTGGTCTCCTGGCCGAACTGGGCGATCCAGCGCTCCACGATCCACTGGGGCATGGAGTACATCACCGACAGATACCGGCAGGGATCCTCGTTTTTGTCCGGCCACTCGATCTGGTCCTGTCCGCGGGCGATATTGCGCAGCACGCCGTTCACGAAGCCCTTCAGGTTATAGAAGCCGTGGCGCTGGGCGATCTTGACCGCCTCGTTGCATACCGCCGAATCGGGCACGCTGTCCATGAACCGCAGCTGGTAGACCGACATGCGCATGAGGTTGCGGATGAGCGGCTTCATGTTGTACACCGGCACGCGGGAGAAGCGCTCGATGATATAGTCGAGGAGCAGCATATCCTGCAGGGTCCCCTCGACCGTTCTCGTGATAAAGGCCCTGTCCCGCTTGTCCAGGTACTGGTATTTTTCCAGCACGCGGCGAAGGACAAGGTGGCTCAGCCCCTCCTCTTCCGTGATCTCCATCAGGACGCTGAGTACAACTTCCCGCACGTTTACCGCATCTGTCACTTTGGTTCCTCCCCGAGGCGCGCGCCGCTGCCGGGATCATACCCGAGCAGGAATGCGTCCGCCGTCATTCTCTTTTTTCCTTCCAGCTGAAGCTCCAGGATCTCCAGCTCGCCGCTGCCCGCCGCCGCGAACATCCGGCCGCGCTCTGTGCGCAGGGTGCCGGGCCGGGCCGTTTTCCCGCTGCCGGGAAGGGCCTTTGCCCGCCAGATCTTCAGCAGTTTTCCGTCCAGTCTTGTCCAGGCGCTCGGCCAGGGGGAAAGTCCCCGGACCAGCCGCTCGATGGTTTCGGCGTCCGCCGTCCAGTCGATTCGCCCCGACTCCTTCTCCAGCATCTTCGCGTAGGGCGTCGTGCTCTGGGCGGGCTGCGGGGTGTACACCGCCTCCCCGGCTTCGATGACGCGCAGGGTGCGCACCAGCAGATCCGCGCCCATGCCGCTCAGGCGGTCAAAAAGGCTGCCGCCGGTCTCATCGGGGGCGATCGGCGTCTTCTCCTGCAGGATGATATCGCCGGTGTCGAGCCCGGCGTCCATGCGCATCGTGGTCACGCCGCTCTCCCTATCCCCGCTGATCACGGCCCACTGGATGGGGGCTGCGCCCCGCCAGGCCGGCAGCAGGGAAGCGTGCACGTTGATGCAGCCAAAGGGCGGGATGCGCAGGATCTCCTCCGGGATGATCTGCCCGAAGGCGACCACGACGATCACGTCGGGCGCAAGACCGCGCAGGATATCCACCGCCTCCTGTTCCCGGATCCGCCTGGGCTTGTAGACCGGGATGCCGGCCTTTTCCGCTGCGGCGGCCACCGGCGACATCTGCGGCGCGCCGTGGCGTCCGCGGGGCTTGTCCGGCTGGGTAAAGACCGCCGTCACCTCATATTCCGAGGCGATCAGCGCCTCCAGGGTGCCCACCGCAAAGTCCGGCGTCCCCATAAATACGACTTTTTTCAATGTCACTCGGTCTCCTCTTCTTCGTCCTCGTCGTCTGTGTCCTCTACCTCATAGAGGCCGCCCTCGACCTTGGTCGTGTAGAGGATGCCGTCCAGGTGATCCATCTCATGGAGGATGGCCCTGGCCAGGAAATCCTCGGCCTCGATCTCAAAGGTCTCCATCTTTTCGTTCTGGGCGCGCACCACGATGTGCTGCGGGCGCTTCACCTTCCCCGCCATCTTCGGCACGGAAAGGCATCCCTCCGCGCCCTCCTGCTCACCTTCCTGGGAAAGGAGGACGGGATTGACCAGCACAAGCGGTCCCGGGCCTCCCTCGCCGATGTCCACCACCGCGATTCTGCGCAGGATGCCCACCTGCGGCGCGGCAAGGCCGACGCCCGACTCGGCGTGCATGGTCTCCATCATGTCCTGCACCAGCTCCAGAAGCCTGGGCGTCATTTCCTTTACTTCCCTGCATTTTTTCTCAAGTACCGGATCTCCCTGGATCCGGATCTGACGAAGTGCCATTTCTCTCTCCTCTCAGTCTGCTTCCACTGTGACGGTCAGCGGGGCGAAGCCCTCGTTCGCGTCGATGTAGCGGCCGATCATGCCGATCACCGCGGTCATCGCCGCCCTGTCCGCGTGCTTGATATAGATCACCTTGCGGTAAATATCCTGTATTTTTGCCACCGCCTCGTCCGTCGGGCCAAGGACCGTCAGGCCGCGGCAGGGGATCTTCTCTCTGATGAACATGGCCAGATATCCGCAGGCCTTCTCCAGCAGCTCCCTGTCCGGGCAGCTCACATGGATGGCGGTCAGTGTGCCCGCCGGCGGGTAGCCGCCCATCTCCCGGTAGGTGAGCTCCTCCTCGTAGAAGGCCTCGTAATCCTGCGCCGCTGCCGCGGTGACCGCGTAATGCTCCGGGTCGTAGGTCTGGATGACCACGCGCCCCGGGGCGTCCGCCCTGCCTGCCCGGCCGGCCGCCTGGGTGAGGAGCTGGAACGTCCGCTCCGCCGCCCGGTAGTCCGCCACGTGCAGGGAAAGATCCGCGGCGAGGATGCCCATCAGGGTAACGTCCGGGAAATCGTGTCCCTTGACGATCATCTGTGTGCCGATGAGGATGTCCGCCTCATGCTCGGCGAAGGCGGAAAGGATGCGCGCGTGCCCTTCCTTCCCCCTCGTGCTGTCCAGATCCATCCGCAGGGTCCTCGCCTGCGGGAATAACCGCTGGACTTCTTCCTCGATCTGCTCCGTCCCCGCACGGAAGGTCCCGATGTGGGCGGATCCGCAGAAGGGGCACGCACGGACGGGTCCCTGGGTGTGCCCGCAGTAGTGGCAGACCAGCCTGCCGTCGCGGTGCTGCGTCATGGAGACGTCGCAGTGGGGGCAGGTGATCACCTTCCCGCAGCTCCTGCAGCAGAGGAAGCCCGCGTAGCCCCTGCGGTTGATAAAGAGCATGGCCTGCCGGCCCTGCTTTAAGACCAGAGAAAGCTCGTCGTAGAGCCTTCGGCTGATGATGGAGCGGTTTCCTTCCCGCAGCTCCCTGCGCATATCGACGATGGAGACCTCCGGCATGGCGGCGCCGCCTGCCCGCTCCGGCAGGGTGACCAGCTTCAGTGCCCCGTGCTTTGCCATGTGGTAGGCCTTTACCGACGGGGTGGCGGACCCTAAGACAACCAGGGCCTTCTCCCTCTCACCCCTGGCGAAGGCGACCTCCCGCGCCGAGTAGCGGGGCGATGTCTCGCTCTCGTAGGCGGGTTCATGCTCCTCGTCCACCACGATCAGGCCAAGGTTCGGGAAGGGCGCGAACAGGGCCGAACGCGGGCCGACCATCACTTTGACTTCGCCGCGCCTTGCCCGCTCCATGTGGGCGTAGCGCTCCCCCTCGGAGAGGCGGGAATTCATGACGGCCACGCCGTCGCCGAAGCGGCGGGAAAACCGCATCACGGTCTGGTAGGTGAGGGCGATCTCCGGGATGAGGACGATGGCCTGGCGCCCCCTGGCGATGCAGGCCTCGGCGAGGGCCATGTAGACCTCCGTCTTCCCGCTGCCCGTCACGCCGTGAAGAAGATAGCGCCCGGGCGGATCCTCCGCCCAGCCCGCACTGATGACCTCCAGCGCATGACGCTGTCCGGCGTTGAGCTCCACGCGCCTGTCGTCTCCGGGCGTCTGCGCCTTTTCCCCGTCCGGGTCCCCGGTCACGATGCGGACAAGGCCAGCCTTTTCCAGGGCCGCGGCGACCTTCGCCGTCATGTTCAGCCGGTCCGCCGCCAGGCTCCAGGGGAGTTTTCCGTCGCGGATGACCGCGTCCAGCACCCTCGCCCGGGCGGCAGCATGCTTTCTGGTCAGCTCGCCGAGGGCCTGCCGCAGCGTCTCTTCGTCCGCCGCCGGCAGCAGGTAACGCTCCTGCCTTGCCGTCACCTTGCGCTTGACCGGAAAGACCGTCCGCAGCGCCTGGCTCATGGAGGAGCCGTAGCGCCTGCGCATCCATCCGGCCAGCCAGACCAGGTTCGCGTCCGCGTCGCCGCCGCCTGTCAGGACCTTGCTGATGTCTTTTATTTTTTCCGGCGCCACCAGGGGCTCCCCGGAGATTCCCGTCACATAACCGCGCACCGCGCGGTCTCCTGCGCCGAAGGGAATTTCCACCACGCTGCCGGTCTCCACCTCGCCGCGCAGCGCCTCCGGGACCCGGTACTGGAAGCTCCGGTCCAGCCGCCGGGCCGAGATATCGATGATCACATCCGCGTATACGTCAGGCATGCCTCTTATCCCCTCCCGGTGTGCCGGCTCTGGGCGCCCTTACGCGCGCCCTCTCTCTTCCAGGATCTCCCGGATGAGCACCCTCTCGTCCATCGGGTACTTCTTCCCGCAGATCTCCTGGTAATCCTCATGTCCTTTGCCGGCCAGCACGATGATGTCACCGGGCTCGCCGTGGTCGATCGCGTAGGCGATCGCTTCTTTTCTGTCGGTGATGCGCACATAGGCGCCGTCGGTCTTCTGCATGCCCGTCACGATGTCGTCCATGATCGCCTCCGGCTCCTCAAAGCGGGGATTGTCGGAGGTGATGATGGTCAGGTCGGCGAGCCGTCCCGACACCTCGCCCATCTCGTAGCGGCGAAGCTTTGAGCGGTTTCCGCCGCAGCCGAACAGGCAGACCAGGCGGTGCGGCCGGTACTCGCGCAGTGTAGCGAGCAGGCTCTCCAGGGCCATCGCGTTGTGCGCGTAGTCGATCATCAGGGTAAACTGGTCGGATACCTTGACCAGCTCCACGCGGCCCTTCACCTTTACCTGCTTCAGGGCAGCGTCGATATCCTCTGCCGGAACGCCGAAGTGGCGGCAGATCGCGATGGCGGTCAGGGCGTTGTATACGCTGAAGCGGCCGGGGATGTCCACGTCCACTTCCATGTCCAGGATGCCGCTGGTGCGGAAGGCGATGCCGAGGCGGCCCTCCCCGTGGTAGAGCTTAAGGTCAGAAGCGCGAAGATCCGCGCCCTCCCCGAGGCCGAAGGTCTCGACGGAGCAGGTGTGCCCCTGCAGGATCTGCTCAAGGTGCGGGTCGTCGTGGTTGAAGATGCCGACGCGGCACTGGCGGAACAGCCTGCTCTTGCACTCCAGATAGTCCTCGAAGCTGCTGTGCTCCGCGGGGCCGATGTGGTCGGGCTCGATGTTGGTGAACACGCCGATCTCAAAGATGAAGCCCGCCGTGCGGTGCAGCATCAGCGCCTGGGAGGATACCTCCATCACGCAGATCCCGATGCCCGCGTCCACCATCCGGCGGAAGTATTCCTGAACCACCACCGACTCCGGCGTGGTGTGGCTGGCGGGGATCACCTCGTCCCCGATGATGGTCTCGATGGTCCCGATCAGGCCGACCTTGTATCCGGCCGCCTCCAGGATGGATTTCACCATGTAGGTGGTGGTGGTCTTGCCCTTGGTGCCCGTCACGCCGATCACGCGCAGACGCTCGGCCGGATGTCCGTACCAGGCCGCCGCGATGAGGGCCATCGCCATGCGGGAATCCCGCACCTGGACGACGGTCACGCCCGCCGGCGCCGTGACTTCCTTTTCCACGACCAGCACCTTCGCGCCGGCCTCCAGCACCTGGGGGATGAAATCATGGCCGTCCGAAACGGCGCCACGGATGCAGAAGAAGAGGGAGCCCTCCTTCACCTTTCTCGAGTCGTTCTCGATCGAGGTCACCTCGATATCCGTCTGACCGGCCAGCAGCCGGTATTCTACTCTTTCCAGCAGTTTGGAAGCCAGCATGTTTACTCCTCCCCGCGTACCGAAGGCGCATCCAGCGCTTCCGTGATGGCAGCCAGCAGTTCGTCATAGGTCTCAAACGCCGGCAGGTCCGGGTTGTCCGCCATGATCTGCGGCGTGCTCCTGAACAGGAAGCCTGCGCTGCCCGCCCGGATCATGCCCAGGTCGTTGTAGCTGTCTCCCGCGGCAATGGTCTCAAATCCGATCGTCTGCAGGGCCTTCACGGTGCGCAGCTTCGACTGCGGGGTGCGCAGGGAAAAGCCCGTGATCATCCCGTCCCCGCCGACCTCCAGGGTATTGCAGAAGAGGGTCGGCCAGCCGAGCTTCTTCATCAGCGGGCCCGCGAACTGGGTGAAGGTATCGCTGATGATGATGACCTGGGTGCGCTCGCGCAGCGCGTCAAGGAACTCCTTCGCGCCCGGCATCGGGTCGATTCTCCCGATGACGTCCTGGATCTCGGAAAGGCCCAGCCCGTGCTCGCGCAGGATGCCGATCCGCCAGTTCATCAGCTTCGTGTAGTCCGGCTCGTCTCTCGTTGTCCGCTTCAGTTCGGGGATCCCGCTCTCTTTGGCAAACGCGATCCAGATCTCGGGCACCAGAACGCCCTCAAGGTCAAGGCATACGATCTTCATTCTTTTTTCTCCATTCTGTTTTATTCTTTTACCGACAGACCGCCACAGCCCGCCGGAGCGCTGCCGAAAGGCAGGCCCCGCAGCCGGCTGCGGCGGTCACGGATCTGTTTAAGGCTCCGTCCCGTTAGGGCCCCGGAGACGCTTATTTTTTCCTGAACAGGGTGCTGAGGATTCCTCTGCCGAGGCTGGCGCCCAGATTGCCGCCGAGCGTCTTGCCGAAGGAACCGAAGGCGCCGCCCACGGTCTGGCCGATCTTGCGGCCCACCGTACCGGTCAGGGACGAGGCGACGGATTTGACCGCGCGCTCCTTCTCCCTCTCTTCCTTCGCTCTCTGGCGCTCTTCCTCTTTCGCCTGTCTGGCTTCTTCCTGCGCCTGCAGCTTCGCTTCCTTCTCCGCTTCCTTCGCGGCGAGGGCCTCGGCGGCTGCCTGCTCGGCCTCCTGCTGCTGCTTGATGCCGAGTCTCTGCAGGAACTCGTAGGCGGAGTCGGGATCGACCGCGTTCGCGTACTTGCTGTAGAGCAGGCTGGACTTCACGGCCATGTCCCTCTCCTCGTCGGAGATGGGGCCCATGAAGCTCTGGGGCGGAAGGACAGCGGTCTTCTCCACGATAGCGGGGATGCCGTCATCGCCCAGCATCGAGATCAGCGCTTCGCCGGTGCCCAGCTGCAGGAGCGTCTCGTAGGTGTCAAACTGCGGGTTGACGCGGAAGGAATCCGCCGCCGCCTTTGCCGCCCTCTGGTCAGCCGGCGTGTATGCGCGCAGCGCGTGCTGCACCTTGTTGCCCAGCTGGGAGAGAACGCCGTCCGGGATATCCCGCGGGGTCTGCGTCACGAAGTAGACGCCGACGCCCTTGGAGCGGACGAGCTTGACGACCTGCTCGATCTTGTCCAGCAGGCTCTTGGGCGTATCCTTGAAGAGCAGGTGCGCCTCGTCGAAGAAGAAGATCAGCTTCGGCTTCGGCAGGTCGCCCACCTCGGGAAGGGTCTCGAACAGCTCGGAGAGCAGCCAGAGCAGGAAGGTCGAATAGAGCTTTCCGCTGTTGATCAGGCTCTCGCTGTCCAGCACGCTGATCATGCCTCTTCCGCCCTCGCCGACGCTCAGCCAGTCGTTGATGTTGAGGGCCGGCTCGCCGAAGAACTTGTCGCCGCCGGCGACCTCCAGGGCCACCAGGGCGCGCATGATGGCGCCGATCGTGGCCGGCATGATCTTGCCGTAGTCGGCCGCGAAATCATTGCTGTTCTCGTTGACGTAATTGAGCATGGACTTCAGGTCCTTGGTATCGATCAGCAGAAGGTTGTTGTCGTCCGCGATCTTGAAGACGATGGACAGCACATCCGTCTGCAGCTCGTTGAGCTCGAGGATTCTGGCCAGAAGAAGCGGGCCCATCTCGGAGACCGTCGTGCGCAGCGGGATGCCCTTCTCGCCGTAGATATCGTAGAAGGTCACCGGGTAGCCGTGGAAGCCGAAGCCCGCCTCGGCAAGCCCGAACCGCGCGATTCTCGCCTGCATGTCCTCATTGTCCGCCCCGGCCTTCATCGTGCCGGCCAGGTCGCCCTTAACGTCCGCCATGAACACGGGTACGCCCATGTCGCTGAACGCCTCCGCCATGACCTTCAAGGTCACGGTCTTGCCGGTGCCGGTCGCGCCGGCGATCAGCCCGTGCCGGTTTGCCTTGTCCGGCAGAAGGAAGATGTCCTCACCGGCATCATTCTTTGCTATCCATACCTTCCCATCCTTCAGCATAATGTAAAACCCTCCTGTTTGGCGGCGCCCCCGCGCCGGTTACCATACTGCTTTTATTGTACCATTTTGGGCATTATTCGTAAAGAGCCGCAGT
>CAMOKZ010000018.1 GCA_946618155.1 uncultured Lachnospiraceae bacterium
GCTTCCGCTGCAGCCTCAGCTGTTTCGCCTACGGTCTCCGCCGCCGCACTCACGGCTTCTCCCGCCGTCTCTGCTGCAGCCTCAGCCGTTTCGCTGACGGTCTCCGCCGCCGCGCTCACGGCTTCTCCTGCCGTTTCTGCTGCTGCCTCAGCCGTCTCGCTTACGGTCTCTTCCACCGCTTCCGCCGCTTCGCCGACGGTCTCTGCTGCGGCCTCAGCGGTTTCGCTTACGGCTTCTCCTGCCGTCTCTGCTGCTGCCTGCGCCGCTGCTGCCGCGGCGCCTGCCGCTGCACCTACGGCACCTGCCGCTGCCGCGCCGATGCCGGACACATCCGTCATGCCTGCGGGTACGCCCTGCGCGGCTGCCTCACCGACTGCCTCGCCGACCGCCTCCGCGATCGCCTTCTCCGTATCCGCCACGATGGTGTCCGCGATATCGGTGTTCGTCTTTACGATCTGCTTTTCCGATCCCAGAAGGGATTCGCCGATGTACTCATCCTCCTCGGGCTCGTCAAAGCGGTGATCGTAGATCTCCTGCTGCTTGGGCGTCAGCGCGGCGTACCTGCGCTTCAGCTCCAGCGCCTTGATCACGTATTTCCCGCTGTGGAACCAGAGCACCAGGTCGTCGCAGGTCGCCAGGCATTCCTGAATCTTGCCGGACTGCTGGTAGAGCTTTGCCAGCTCATAGACCCACTTTTCGGTATATTCCTGCTCCAGGTATTCCTTCAGGATGGCGATCTGCTCTTCCACGGAAGAGCCTCTGCCCTTGTAGATCTTGTATTTCAGGATGTATTTGTTGTTGTCGTGAGGTGCCGCCTGCACATACTCCGAGTAATACTCGATCGCTTCGTCGAACTGCTTTAAGGCGATCGTCACCTCGACCAGACGGTACAGGATTCCTCTTCCCACCGGAGAACGCCTGTAGGCGCGCAGCAGCAGCGCTTTGCTGTCCTCGTAGCGGCCGTCCGCCTCGTACACCTCGCTGATCATGCACAGCGTGCGCACGTTCCGCACCCGGCGCCAGTCGATCGTGTCAGCGACCTTTGCCGCCTCGCTGAACATGCCCTGGCTGATATACCGGTCGATCTCCTCCAGTTTGAGATTGTATTCGTTCTTATCCAATTTCTTCACCTCACCAAGTATTTATCGTTTCCAGGTATGCCAGGAAAACAGGATCAGCACCGGGAACAGCTCCAGGCGCCCCGCGATCATATCGAACGTGAGCACGATCTTCGCGAAGGGCGAGTACAGTGAATAGTTCGCCGCCGGACCGACCAGGCCCAGGCCCGGGCCGATGTTGTTGATCGTCGCCGCCACAGCGGTGAAGTTCGTGACCAGGTCCAGATTATCCAGCGTGATCAGCAGCAGAGACGCCGCGAACACGAACAGGTACGCCATGACAAAGACGTTCACGGAACGGATGACGGTATGCTCCACCTGCTTGCCGTCCACCTTCACCTTCCGCACGTTGTTCGGATGGATGAAATAGTCGAGCTCCTTGATCACCGTCTTAAAGGCCATCACGATTCTCGAGACCTTGATGCCGCCGCCCGTACTGCCTGCGCAGGCGCCGCAGAACATGAGCATCACCAGGATGGTCCTCGAGAAGGCCGGCCACAGGTTAAAGTCCGTCGTGGAGTAACCCGTCGTCGTGATGATGGAGCCGACCTGGAAGGCGGCGTCCTTGAGGGCCATGCCCACACTGCCGTACATGCTGCAGATGTTGATCGTGATCATCACGATGGCCGCGATGATGATGCAGAAGTACGTGATGATCTCGGAGTTCTTCAGCGCATCCTTCACCCTGTGCTTGTAAAGCAGATAGTACGCGTTGAAGTTCACGCCGAACAGGATCATGAAGATGGTGATGACCACCTGCTGGAACACCGTGTAGCTGCCGACGCTGTCGTTGAGTACGCCGAAACCGCCGGTGCCGGCCGTGCCGAAGGTCAGCGTGATCGCGTCAAAGAGGGGCATCCTGCCGAGCAGAAGCACCACGAGTTCCAGGACCGTGATCGCAATGTAGAGCTTGTAGAGGATCGTCGCCGTGCTCTTGACCTGCGGGACCAGTTTCTTGACGGAGGGGCCCGGGCTCTCCGCCTTCATCAGATACATATTGCTGCCGCCCGCAAGGGGAAGGACAGCAATGATAAACACAAGCACGCCCATGCCGCCGACCCAGTGGGTAAAGCTGCGCCAGAACAGCAGGCAGTGGGGCAGGGCCTCCACATCCGTCAGGATGCTCGCGCCCGTCGTGGTAAAACCGGAAGCCACCTCGAAGACGGCGTCCACCATCGAGGGGATATAGCCGGACATCACAAAGGGCAGGGCCCCGAAGATACTCAGGAGGATCCAGCTGAGCGCCGTAATGATAAAGCCCTCCCGTGCAAAGATCTTCAGCCGTTTCGGCTTGCGCAGGACGATCAGCGAGCCCACCGCGGCGCAGATCACCGCCGTGATCAGAATGCTGATGCCGGCGCTCTCACGGTAGATCAGGGCGACGATCAGGGACGGCGCCAGGAAAAGCGCCTCAAAATTCAGGATCCAGCCGAGGCTGTATAAAATCATTCGATAATTCATTGCACTCGCCCCGCTCCTTATGCCAGAATGCCGTTGATGTCGTTAAGGCCCTTCTGCGTCGTTACGACGATCACACTGTCTCCCGCCTCAAGCCGGTCGTCGCCGCGCGGCAGAATGACTTTGCCGGAACGGGTGATGCAGGCGAGCAGGATGTCCTGCTGCAGCGGCAGTTCCTTGATCGGTCTGCCGATCATGCGGAAACTGTCGCGGACGATGAACTCCAGCGCCTCGACCTTCTTGTCGATGATCCGGTGGAGCGTCTCCACGTTGCTGCCGATGGAATTCTTCATGGCGCGCACGTACTGCAGGATATATTCCGCAGTGATGTCGCGGGGATAGATCAGGCTGTCCAGCTCCAGGCTCTCCAGCACATCCTCGAAGACATAGCGGTTGATCTTGGTCACCGTCTTGACCGCGCCCATCTTGTGCGCATAGAGGGAAAGGATGACATTCTCCTCATCGATGGGCGTCAGGGAAACGAAGCCCTCGGTCTGGTCGATGCCCTCCTCCTCGAGCAGGTGGCGGTCCGTGCCGTCGCCATGCACGATGGTGGCCTTCGGGAAGGTATCCCAGAGGATATCGCAGCGGGAAAGATTCTTTTCAATGATCTTGACCTTGATGCCCGCCGACAGCAGAAGCTTCGTCAGGTAGAAGGCGATCTCGCCGCCGCCGATCATCATGACGTTGCGCACCTGGCTGGTGGGCATGCCTGCTTTCTTAAAGAACATGACCTCGTCCTCAGGAGAGGCCACGATGGAGATGACGTCTCCCGCCGACAGCGTGTCGTCGCCGCGCGGGATGAAGATGCGGCCTTCCCGCTCTACGGTGCAGACAAGGACGCGGCATTTCAGTTTCGAATGCATATCGATCAGGCTGAGGCCGTGCAGAACGGACCCTGCCGGGATCTTAAACCGCAGCAGCTCTACCCTGCCCTTCGCGAAGGTGTCGATCTCGATCGCGGAGGGGAAGCGGAGAATACGCGCGGCTTCCTGCGCCGCAGCCTGCTCCGGGTTGATGACCATGGCCAGACCAAGTTCCTCTTTCAAGAACGCAATCTCTTCGCTGTATTCCGGGTTGCGCACGCGGGCGATCGTATGGCAGTTGCCGGCTTTGCGCGCGATCAGGCAGCACAGAAGGTTGAGCTCGTCAGCCCCCGTGACCGCGATCAGAAGGTCGGTGGAGGCGATATCCGCCTCGACCTGTGTGGAGTAGCTGACGCCGTCGCCCACCGTACCCATGACATCGTACTGGTTGCAGACGCGCTCCACGACATCCTCGCGCTTATCGATAATGGTGATTTCGTTGCCTTCCTGACTGAGCACCGCGGCAAGCGTCTCGCCGACCTTTCCGCAGCCCACAATGATGATTTTCATGCCAACCTCCGATTAGACAGATTACAACACAGTAACTATAGCATCTTTATAGGCTGATTTCCAGTATTTCGGCAAAAATGGGCGAAAACCTGCTATACTGATTCCAGAACGGACCTGTGAAACAGGAACCGCGGTCTGCCATTTGGGGAAAGGGTCAGCATATGAAAGATAATTCGGCGCATCAGAACGATATCTATATTTTTATGCCCTGGGGCATCCCGGAGGGCTCCTCTCTGGAATCGGTGAGGACGCAGCTGGAAGGCGATCCCGCCTGGAAGCTGTTTCCCGATACCTGCCGCTACCTCTACCGCTACGTCGGCCAGAAGTTTGCCCAGACGGACAAAAAAGGCAGGCCCCTTCCGGTTCCCCCGGCGCTGTACTGTCATTACCGGCGCACTGATTTCCGCGGTCTGCCCCTGCTGCCTGACGACGGTCTTCTCGAGGCGGCCTACCAGCAGGGAAAGGATCCGATCAGGGTAAAGCTCCGTCTTCATGAAGCCCATCTCTTCGCCTACCAGACCGGTATCGGGATCATCGCCCTGCGGTTTTCCGTGGACGCCCGGGATTACCTCGATGTCGCCGACGCCGAGTTTATCCTGAAAAAGACGGGAAACAGCACGCTGCGCCTGCCGGGCGAGAAAAACGGATGGTTCTCTCCCCTCGAAGCGGCCAGGGAACTGCTGCGGGCGCCCCTCGGCGTCATCCCGGAGAAGATCGATTTTCTCTCTCTCACAAACGACGTCCAGTGGGCGGATGTCGCCGCCTACGTGCGCGTCCCGTCCCGCGGCGAAAACGCATCCGCCGGCGACTACAGCCGGGAGCTGTACTATCTGCGCAACTGCTACAGCCGTTATTACCGCTATTCCACGCACACCTTCCAGGAAGCGGACGACTGCTACTGCAGCAATCCCTCCGCCTTCTGGGGCCTGTCCTCAGACGGCATCGTCCTGCTCCACGCGCTTGAGGAGGAGGAACCCAAAGGCTTCGAGAAGACCTTTTACAACAACTTCCACAGCGACTATCTTTTCCTGATCGTGTACATGCTGCATGAAAAGTATGTCCTCCACCGCTTCATGTCGGACCTTGACGCCCGCACGGGCACGGACCTCGATAAACTGAAAAAATACAAGGCGGACCTTGTATTTTTCAACATCAACTATGTCTATACCAGTGTTTCCAACGTGCAGCAGTACCGTATCCTGCACGAAAAGCTGAGGGACGTCATGCTGCTGCGCCGCCTCTATCAGGATGTGAACGAACCCCTCACCACGCTGCAGGACCTGCTCACCCGCGAGGAGGAGAACCGCAGACGCCGGGAGGAGGAGGCCGAGCAGAAGCAGCAGGCCAGAATGGAAAAACTCCTGAACCGCCTGGCCCTGCTGAGCATCTTCTCCGCCCTGACGGATGCCTTCGCCTTTATCCTGCAGATCCGGGATCTGCCGTCCCTTCCTGTCTATATCTGGCTGCCGCAGCTCGCGTGTGTTGTCATCGTTTTCTGTGTTGCCATGCCGCTTCTCAGAGAATGGTGGAAAAACCGCCGCGATCAGCAGCTCTAGTCCGGCATCATTACCGCGGCGGCGGCCTTACTCCCCGGGCATCCACGCCCGGCGAAGGGCCTTCGCCGCTTCCCGGCACTGCGCATCGCCCAGGCCGCTGTAGTTGACGACCATCACGCGCGAGCCGGGCTCCGCCCCATATCCGTGCAGATACGCCGAAAGGCCGAGGATGCGCACGCCTTCGGCCGCCGCCCGGCGCGTCATCTCCTCTTCGCTCATCTGCGTCTCCACTTCCAGCAGAAAATGCAGTCCCGCATTCTCATTGTGCACGCGCACCTTATTCCGCGGCAGCTCCCTGCGCAGCGCCTCCAGCAGCACGTCCCTGCGCTGGCGGTATTCGTTGCGCATCCGGTTGATGTGCTTGTCAAAATATCCCCGCTCGATGAACGCGGCCAGGGTGTACTGTTCAAAGGCCGAGACCGTGCAGGCGTAGAACCAGAGGTTTTCCCTAAGCCTTGCGGCAAGCGGCGCGGGCAGCACCATGTAGCTGATGCGGATGGTGGAGGCCAGGCTCTTCGTGAAGGTGTTCATGTAGATGACCCGGTCCGCCCGGTCAATGCTCCAGAGGGAGGGGATGGGCCTGCCGGAGAGACGGAATTCCCCGTCGTAATCATCCTCGATGATATACCGCTCCTCCTTTTCCTGCGCCCAGGCCAGAAGCTCCCTGCGCCGGCCGATGGGCGTCGTGACGCCGGTGGGGAACTGGTGGGAGGGGGAAATGTGCAGAATGTCCGCGCCCGATAAGCGCAGCGCCCCGATGTCGACGCCGTCCTCCCGGACCGGGATATAGGCCGTCTTTATCCCGTGGCTGCCGTAGACCATGGAGATCTTGCGGTATCCCGGGTCCTCCAGCGCGTACAGACGCTCCTGTCCGAGCAGGAGGATCAGCATGCCGTAGAGATACTCGGTCCCGGCGCCGATGACGATCTGGTCCGGGTCCGTCCGCATGCCCTGGTATTCCAGCAGGTATCTGGCCAGCGCCTCCCGGAGGGGCAGCGCGCCGATGCCGGGCATGCCGGCCATCAGCTCCTCCTGCCGCAGGGAGAGCACCTCGCGCATGAGCCGCGCCCAGAGCGCGAAGGGGAAGAGTTCCGGGCCGGGCCTGCCGCTGGCCAGGTCGATGGCGGGCGGGGCAGCTGCAGCGGCTGCGGCGGCAGTCTGCGCCGTCCTGCCTGCGGATTCCCCTCTCCTCTCCTGCCCCGTCCCCGGGACAGTGCCTTCTCCTGCGCCGGGATCCCGCATCACCGGCCCCGCGCTGCCGATGCTGGCCGCGTAATAGCCGGAGCGCGGCACCGCCCGCAGGTAGCCTTCCGCAGTCAGCTGGGCGTAGGCGCTCTCGACCGTGATCGTGCTCACGCCGAGGTTCTTCGCGAAGGCGCGCTTGGAGGGCATCTTCTCCCCTTCTGCGATCTTCCCGCCGAGAATATCGTCCCGGATGCACCGGTACAGGTATTCATAAAGGCTGAGGTCCCCTCTCTGATCCAGCGCATAAGTCAGCATAGGTCTCTCCCTTCCCGGAATCGCGGACGCGCCGCAGCAATGCAGCCGCGGCGCGCCCCCTCTTCGTCATTGTTCAGTCTGGATTACTCAGCATAGGACTGGATGAGATCCCAGTCTTCAACCATCGGACGGATCGCTTCGATCGTAGCCTCACGGATGGTGTCATCCGGCTCGATGATCGTGCAGCCGTACTCCTCGGCCATCTTCGTCTTCAGCTCTTCCTCAGCATCGAGAACAGCCTGGTTCTCCCATGCGATCGCGTTGTCAACAGCGGTCTGCACGACTTCCTGGTCATGCTCGGAAAGGCTTGCCCACACATCGGCGTTCACGAAGAACATGCTCGGGCAGATGATGTGGTTCGTCAGGGTGATGTTCTTGACGACTTCATAGAACTTCTGCGCCTCGATGGTCGGAAGCGGGTTCTCCTGGCCGTCGACCGTACCGGTCTGCAGAGCCATGTAGAGCTCGTTGATGTTCATCGGAGCAGGAGAAGCGCCCCAGGACTTGACCATGCCGACATACAGATCGGTCTCCGGAACACGGATCTTCATACCCTTGAGGTCATCAAGCGTAGCGACCGGGTTCTTGGTGGTCAGCTGTCTGGTGCCATAGTACAGGGTGCCGAGAATCTTGACGCCGACGCTGGAGAACTCTTCGTTCAGGCTGTCGATGTACTCACCGTTCAGGGTATTGACCATGTGGTCTACGCTCTGCCACAGATAGGGAGCTTCCAGCATGCCGAGCTTCGGAACCCATGCCTGGAACTGTGCCGGGCCCTCGGTGATGAAATCAACCAGACCGGACTGGATGCCTTCTACCAGGTCCTGGGAGCCGCCGAGCGTGCTGTCATAGAAACCGGTGACATGAATGCCTTCCGCGTTCTCGTTGATCTCTTCGATCGCCTTGGACATCGCCTGCTCTCTGAGAGTGGTCTCCGGGTTAACGCTGCCCCACTTCAGCTCGCGGACTTCATCAGCCATCGCAACGGAAGTAAGCGTCATGGCTGCCGCCAGGGCTGCCACAAGTACAAAACTCTTTTTCATCTTGTGTCTCCTCCTTAAAATACTGTCTGTCTTGTTCTTCTGCGCTTTTTTAAGCAGGCAGCGCAGAGCCCTTTATAATTTGCCGCCGGAGCGGCCAATTATCCTTCTTTAACCGTAGACCAGCGTCGGCAGGAAGGTCGTTACCGCCGGCACGTAGGTCACGATCATCAGCGTGATAAAGAGCGGTATCAGGAACGGTATGGTCGCTTTGATGACCCGGTTCGCCGATACCTTCGCCACATTCGAGGTGACATACAGAACGATCCCGACAGGCGGCGTCACAACGCCGATCATCAGGTTCAGGATCATGATCAGCACAGCCTGCGTCTCATTCACGCCCATCTGCTGCATAACAGGGATGAGGATGGGGGACAGAATCAGGATGGCGGCAGTGCCTTCCATGAAGCAGCCCACAAAGAGCAGGAACAGGTTGATGACCAGCAGGAACAGGTACTTGTTGCTGATCGCGGTAAGCATCAGCGTGATCTTCTGCGGCACCTGGGCAATGGTCAGGATGTAGCCGAAGATGTTCGCCGTCATGACGATGGAGAGAACGACGCCCGTCGTCTCGCAGGTCGCCAGCATGACCTTCGGGATATCTTTGATCTTCAGGTCGCGGTAGGCGAACAGGCCGATCAGCATCGAGTAGAGCGCCGCGATGATGGCGGCCTCCGTCGTCGTCACGATACCGGTGTAGATGGCCAGGAACAGGATGATCGGGGCCATCAGGGCGAAGAACGCTTCCTTGAATGCGACCCAGACCTGATGTCCGGTCGGGCGCGGGTTCTTCGGATAGTGCCGTTTGACCGCGTAGTAGGTGACCATCACGCCAAGCGAAAGGCCCATCAGGATGCCGGGGCCGATGCCGCCCACGAACGCGCGGCCCGTGGAAGCGCCGACCGTCACGCACAGGATGACCATGGGCAGGGACGGCGGGATGATCGGGCCGAGCACCGCCGAGGCGGAGGTGATGGCGCAGGAGAAATCATCGTCGTAGCCGACCTCGCGCATCGCCTCGATCTCGATGTTGCCGAGACCGCCCGCATCCGCGACAGCCGTGCCGGACATGCCGGCAAAGAGCATGGAGCAGATGATGTTCGCGTGGCCCATACCGCCGGGGATGGTGCCCACGATGGTATTGGCGAAACGGAACAGCTTGCGCGTTACGCCGCTCGTGTTCATGAAATTACCCATGAGGATGAAGAACGGCGCAGCCAGCATGGTAAACGAGTTGGAAGCCTGCGTAATGCGCTGTACCACGACCATCGGATTCTGTCCGGTCATGAAGATGTACAGGAACGAAGTCAGGCCAAGGTTCACGAACAGCGGAAGGCCGGTGAACAGAAGTACAACAAAGACGATAAGCGCGACTGTCACTGTTCATCACCTCCCTTATCACTGTAGTCTCTCGGTCCTTTGACGAAGCATTCGATCAGCTGCGCGATCTCATAGATCACAAGAAGCGCGTTGCAGATCGGGCCCATCAGGTAGACGACCGCATAGTTCATGGGGAACGAGATCGCCGTGCGCTTCATGCCCTCTTTGATCAGGTCGATGCCGTAGCGGACCATCAGGACGCACATGATAATGCACAGAACGTGGCAGAAGGCCTGCAGCCATTTCTGCACCGACACGGGAAGCCGGCTGGAGATGGCGGTGATGCGGATGTGGGAATCCGACCGTTCCGCAATGACCCAGCCCAGGTAGCAGACCCAGACATAGGTCAGACGGATCATCTCCTCTGACCAGACGATGGGATTATTGAGGACCCAGCGCCAGAATACCTGGGCAATGCCCAGAATGAAGATAAAGGTAAGCAAAATAATGGCGAGCCAGTCGACGATAGTACCGACGATCTTGTCCGCCTTCCTTACCCCTTTCATGAAACTGCTGTTTTCCTGTAACATAATCCCCCTTTCAGCCTTCGCTTAAGTCAAAATTTGCTCATCTTGCCAAAAATAGAAATAGCAGTTCGTGCAATACTTCCATGTTTTTGACCGGTTACATAGAAATAATAGTATGATTTAACCTGTTTGTCAACGAACAGGAGGGCAACTTAACGGAAGCTTTACACATAAAGAAAGGCCGCCGTTCCCGGCAGTTGGGAGCGGCGGCCGATACCATAAATGGCGGCTTACAATATTTGTGATGATGTTGACCCGAGGTCAGCTGCTTAACCCGCAAACGCCTTGCGAATGGCTTCTTTTTCGTTCTCGGGCAGCGTTGTGATCGGGCTTCTGCAATAGCCGCAGTCACGGCCAAGGCACTCAAGCGCATATTTCATGCGGATCGGGAACTGATTTCCGCCCAGCACCTGCCACTTTTTGTACAGAGACTGCTGGATCTGCAGGCCCTTTGCATGGTCACCGTTCTTTGCGCAGTTCCACATCTCAACCGACTCCTTCGGGAATACGGAAAGAATAGCGGAAATCGCACCGGTCGCGCCCAGATCAAAGCAGGAGTAGATCATATCATCCGTTGCTGCATATACACGGCCCTTATTCCCAACCTCCATGAGGTCGGCATACAGTGCCTGAATGCCGCCGACGCTCTGCTTGATGCCCATGACATACTCAGTCTCATCAAGCAGCCTGTGGAACAGATCCGGATAAATGGTATTCTGCGGAATAACATTGTAAATGATGATGGGCAGCTGCACTTCTCTGGAAATCGTGCTGTAAAAGTCGAACATGCCCTGTGCATTGGGTACCAGCACGTTATACGCCGTAGGCGTTACCATGATGGCATCCGCTCCTGCACTCTTGGCCGCAAGACCGGCCTTTACCGCATCGCGGGTGCAGGTACGCATCACGCCGCACACCACTGCCTTTTCACTGCCCGGCTGAATGTAATCGCGGGCGATGTGGATCAGGCGGACCAGTTCCTCATCGTTCAGCGTGGGGCCCTCACCGGTACTTCCGCCAACGCTGATGCCGTCCGCGCCGGCATCCAGGCAGATCTTCATTTCCCGGCGGATCTTTTCCTCATTAATACTGCCGTCTGCGTCAAAAGGCGTTACGACCGGCGGGATAATACCTTCAAATTTTCTGCTCATAGTATTCTCTCCCTCTATATCTTTCAGCCACTCCGGGACGTGCAGGATCAGTCAATCAAAGCTTTCCGATCTCTTTAAGAATAGCGGTGGTGACAGCCATCTCTTCTTCCGTCGCCGGAGCCAGCGGAAGCCTTGCCGGACCGAGCTTAAGGCCGGTAACCAGTTCGATCGCCGGACGCATGATGGAGTTGGGAAGGATACGTCCATTCTGTCCGAAGGATTTGCACACGCGATAGATCGGCATGAACAGTTCCTGCGCCTTGTCATTGTCGCCCTCGGCAAATGCCTTGAAGATAGCGCGGATCTCGTGACCGAAGATGTGGGCACCACCGCTTACCAGACCTTCTGCACCCTGCACGATAGTGGGAAGAAGCATGACATCGTCACCGTTGAAGATAACGAAGTTCGGATCCACATCCTGCGTAGCCAGGATGAAGTCGGAAACCTGCGTCGGGTTTACACCGGCCTCGTCCTTGATACCGATGATGTTATCGATCGCTGCCAGTCTGCCGACGGTTTCCGGCTCAAGGTTAACGCCAACAAAGATCGGGATGTTGTACAGCAGGATCTTCACTTCCGGGCAGGCCTCGGCAATTGCCTTATAGTGCATGTAGATGCCTTCCTGGGTGGGCTTATTGTAGAACGGGCAGACGATCATGCACAGCTCAATGCCGGCAGCTGCTGCAGCCTTGGTCAGGGCGATGGTCTCCTTGGTGGAAGCGCAGCCGGTACCGGCGATGACCGGTTTCCTGCCGGCAGCAGCCTTTACAGCCGTCTGATAGAGCTTAACTCTCTCGTCAAAGGTAACCAGGGATGCCTCACCGGTAGTACCGGTAACAATAAGAGAATCGCAAAGGTCGTTCTGGATCAGATACTCGATCAGTTCTGCATAGGTATCGTACTTAACCTCTTCATTCTCGTCATAAGGGGTGATCAGCGGAAGTAAAATCTGACCGTATTTCTCTCTGAATTCCTTATTGCAGCGCATAGCAATTCCTCCTTTTTGGGTTTATGATATCATCTTGTATGAATGTCGGATTGTCTAACAATCATATGTTAACTATTTTCTCTCTGCTTGTCAACTACTCTTCCAAAGATATTTTCGTGCTTCTATCGTGTTTCTTTTATGCGTGTTTCCCATACGGGCCTTCCGGTTTCGACAGCCATGGCACATTCCCATCCTCGTCGAAAGGAACCTCACGGGGCTCACCGGTGATCGTCAGGCGGGGATCCTTTGCGGCTTCGTCCATCAGGCTTTCGGATATCCAGAAGGACTCTACATGCAGGGTATTCTTCATCCACACCAGGCGGTAACCCACGGACGGATCATTTTCCATGCAGGTCTGCAGGGCCATTTTTACTGTCAGCAGGTCATTCGGCATAACCGGAGGAACGCGCATGCTGGCTGGATCATGGCTGGTGATCCCGTTCGGATAGGAAACAATAAAGTTCATCTTTTCAAAGAACCGCTGGGTGGTCAGATCGGCGCCTCCGATGCCGCAGCCATTATGATGCGATTTTTCCGTAAGATCCAGGATCGCGATCCGCTCGGCATAGGGTTCCCATCGTCCCATCATACTGGAACGCCCGGTAACATTGGGATCCATACCGGCGCCGCTCACATCCTTGCCGATCTCATCCAGAACAAGCACATCGATTTTTTTGAAGGGAATGCCGGGGATCAGCGCTTTTGCCTCCAGAAGCAGTTTTTCTTCCTCCTG
Organism: uncultured Lachnospiraceae bacterium; assembly: GCA_946618155.1. Classification (GTDB taxonomy): domain Bacteria; phylum Bacillota; class Clostridia; order Lachnospirales; family Lachnospiraceae; genus CAMOKZ01. The sequence continues at coordinate 12,828 of CAMOKZ010000018.1, forward strand.
CTCTATGCATTCTCCGGGCAGAGCCTGCAACTTCCACGTCCCGTGAAAAGCATCCTCCACGATCGCGATCCCGAATGGGATATTGCGCTTCTCCAGAATTACACGGGCCATCTCTGTCACATTTTCCGACATGTTGGGGAAGCCAAGGGTGTGACAGATGTTGGCGCCATGCTGCTTGCCGCATCCGATCGTCAGCATTTTCATCACGCCGCTTTCGATTTTTCCGCGGAAATCAGTATGTGGTTTGACCCGGTTTACCGGGATCACATAATCTGCCTCATATGCATTTTTGTCAAAATGCACCTCGAGACCTTTGTGCGTATGCCCGATCACCACTGTTTCCATCGTGGCTTTGATGGGAACCCCCATCGTCTCTTCGGTCACCCCGTATCCTTCCAGAATCTCAAGCTGTCCGGCCACGGTGGCGCCTCCATGGCTGCCCATCGCAGGAATAATGAACGGTCTGGCGCCGGCTTCTTTCAGGATATCCACCAGGCTTTTCAGAATAACATCAATATTGCAGATCTCACGGCTGCCGCAGGTGAGCGCTACGGTTCTGCCTGCTTCCACACGGGAAAGCAGGCCATGCTCATCAAGAGATTTCCGAAGAAGCCCCGGTATCTGTTCCGCGGTGATTTTTCCGCGTTCAACATCAAACCTGACCGGAACCATGCGGGGAACCTTCGTCTGCTCCATCAGTTCATCAAAAATCATGTTTTGTCCACCCTCTTCCGTCTGCACGTTAATTACTTAATCCAGGAAACCGACCAGACGCGGCATAAACAGGCAAAGCTCCGGCACAAAGGTGAGAAGGATGATCAGGCCGACACCCATGAGAATAAAGGGCATGGTGGCTTTTACCACATTCTCAAACTTTTCTTTACCGACATTTGCCACTGCGTATAAGACCACGCCTACCGGAGGAGTAATCAGGCCTACCGTCAGGTTAACAATAACAATGACCGCAAAATGTACCGGATGTACCCCCATAGCGGTGACCATCGGAGCCAGGATCGGGACAAACAGCAGGATAGCCGCAGCCGTTTCCATCCACATGCCGACGATGATGAAGATCAGGTTGACAATGAGCAGCATGACATATTTGCTGTCCGTGATGGAGCGCATAAATGCCGTCAGCTGCTGCGGGATCTGCTCCACGCCGATCGCCCATGCAAATACTGCGGAAAGCGAGGTGATGATGAAGAGGTTTGCCGTAGTTTTGCCCGCGGCTCTCAGGCTCTCGATCACCATATGCAGGGACAAATTCCGGAAAATAATGAGGCCGACCAGCAATGCATAAAGAACAGCCACAGCGGCCGCTTCCGTCGGCGTCACAAAACCGGCGGTGATACCGACCAGGATGATCAGCGGCATACCCAGGGCAATAATGCCGCGGGTCCGTATATCCTTTTTCTCTTCAGGCGTATACTCTTTATCACTCTTCGGGTACTGTTTGCGATGGACAAACACATACAGCATCTGGCTGCCTGCCAGCAGAAGGCCGGGAATAAGACCCGCATACAGGACCGCACCTGCGGAAAGCGCCATTGTGCCGGCATAAAGGATCGCGACATTACTGGGCGGGATGAGCGGGCTCTGAATAGAAGAAGCAGCCGTCACCGCACAGGCAAACTCACGCTTGTAGCCATCCGCTGTCATGGCTTCCATTTCCACCGCGCCAAGGCCGGCAATATCGGAAAGAGCCGCACCGGAAATACTGCCGAAAATGGTACTGGCAAGAATATTCACATACGCCAGGCCTCCGCGGACCTTGCCGATCCTCCCGATACGCACAAAGTCAAACAGCTTCTCTGAAATACCGGTACGGATCATGATCTCCGCAGCAAGCATAAACAGCGGCAGTGCCATCAGCGTAAAGGAGTTGATGCCGGAAAACATACGAATGGGAATGGATGTCAGATTGCTCGGCGTCGTCATCAGAATATAGATAATGGTAGTGCCGCCGATGGCATATGCGATTGGAAATCCGATCAGAATGGTACCGATCAATATAACTGTAGCAATCCCGAATTCAAACATTCTTCGCACCTCCCATCGCATAAGTAAGCACCTGGATGAGCGACTGGATAATGCACAGAACACTTCCGATGATCAGCGAAAACTGCGCATAAAACATCGGAAAGCCCATGGAGGCACTTTTCTGCCGCAGTCCCGTCTTCGGGAAAACGTATACAGAAAGGTAAAATACAAAGCACCACAGTGCCAGAATGGCAAGGCGAATGAGAATATTCAGGAAGAATTTTCCTTTTTGGGGAAGCCGTTCAATCACAAAATCAACGCCTACATTTGTCCATTCCTTGATTCCGGTACTGGCGCCAATGTAAGCAATGTAGATCATAATGTAGCGCGAAAGTTCTTCCGTCCAGTTCGGATTCCTATATGGCAGATAACGGCTGGAAACCTGCAGCAGCACTACGCAGGTCATAACTGCCATCAGCAGAATACACACAGCATTGACGAGCTTATCAAGGCCGTCTGCTATTTTAAGCAACTTATCTCTCACGTCAAACCTCCGGTCAAAAAGGCCTGCAGACAGACATTTAAAAATTGCATTTAAATGAGAGCCGCAGGCACGATTCCCAATAGATACCCGGGCGGCATCCCCACAGGGAAACCGCCCGCGGCAATCATCAAGGTTTATTCACTTATTCTGCAACTGCCAGATCAGCTGCCTCAACCTCTTCGACCGTAGCCAGAAGGCCATCGACGACTTCCGGATCGATCTGAGTCTTCAGATATTCAATAACCGGCTCCTGCGCAACCTTGAAGGTTTCCAGTTCTTCAGCAGTGGGAGAGTAAACGGTAACGCCAGCTTCCGACAGGGTGTTGATCGCCAGCGCCTCAGCATAGCGGCAGGTGCCTCTGGCAGCCCAGGTAGCTTCTTTGCCGGCCAGGTCGACCTTAAGCTGGGTAGCGGCATCCAGGCTCTGATACCAGTCTTCACTGATCACCAGGAAAGCAAGGCCAAGCAGATGACCATCAAGGATGCAGTAGGGCTGTACTTCATTCAGGGAAGCGCCAAGAGTGGTAACAGCGGAGTTTTCCTGACCATCTACAACACCGGTCTGCAGAGCATTGTACAGCTCAAGGAAAGCAACCGGGGTAGCGGAAGCGCCGAGGGACTCAACGAGCTTCAGGTAAACCGGGCTGTCCATAACACGAATGTTCAGGCCTTCCATATCGGCAGCCGTCTTGATTTCCTTTTTGCTGTTGGTGAAATGACGGAAGCCGCCATTGTCATAGGAAGCGATGATGCGGAAACCGGTTTCTGCAGCGATCTCATCAAACATGTTCTGCACATATTCGCTGTCCAGAACATCGTAAGCTACTGTCGTCTCTGAGAACAGATACGGAATGGTGAACGCCTGAATGTTGGGGGCAAAAGCGGAGAAGGTGCCGTCTGCCGGCGTGCTGCCTTCAAGGTTCCCCAGAAGCATCTGCTCCAGAGTGGAGTTGGCGTCGCCCAGGGTTCCGTTCGGATAAAGCTCAACTGTGTACTCACCGCCGGTGCTCTTCTCGAAAGCGCCTTTGAATGCAAGCATGGCAGCATAGGACGGATGATAGATCTCCATATCGCCTACCTGCAGGGTCGGCGCATCCGTAAAGGCAAGTTTAACGACATTCCCCTCTGCAAAAGCAGCCATGGAGAGAGCAGCCGTCGCTACCGTCGCACTAAGAACCGCTGCCAGTAATTTCTTCATCTTCATTTTTTTCCTCCTTTGCATTTGTCGTATTGTTTGTATGTTAGATTGTCCGACAA
>CAMOKZ010000019.1 GCA_946618155.1 uncultured Lachnospiraceae bacterium
AAGAGAAATTCCAACCGGATCCGCCTCCCGCGGCTCTCCCCGATGCTGAATATCGGCACCCTGATCTTCGGCGTCATCTTTCTCTATATCCTGATCAGCGTATTCCTGTACCTGACCGACGAGCACGTCACCGCCTACGAGGTGATGGAGGGCTCGATCTCGGGCAATTACCGGTTCACGGCGCTGGCGGCGAAGGAGGAGAAGATTGTGACCGCGCCCCAGTCCGGCAGCGTGACCTACTACGCCAGGGAAGGCGCGAAGGCGAACGTGGACAGCGTCATCTGCTCCATCGACGAGAGCGCGCCGGGGTATGTGCGCGACATGGAGGTAGAGATGACGGCGGAGGACAGCGAGCGCATGCGCTCGGCCATGGCCTCCTATACGATCAACTACCGCAGCGCGGATTTCCAGAGCGTCTACGGGTTTAAATCCGACATGGAAAGCTTCGTGCTGGAGCTGCAGACCACCGAACAGCCATCCGCCTATATCCTGAACCAGTGCACGGCGGACGAGTCCGGCTTTGTCGTCTATTCCACCGACGGGCTGGAGGGCTTTACCGAGGATATGCTTTCCCCGGAGCTGTTCCGCGAGGCGGGCTACCACAAGACCGGCCTGCGCACCGGGTCCGGCGTGACGGCGGGACAGAACCTTTACAAGCTGGTCACCAGCGAGACCTGGGCGATGTATTTCCCCTTAAGCGACGCGCTGAGGGCAGCCCTGCAGTCCCGCACCAGCATCCGGTTCCGTCTGCTCAAGGACAACCTGACCTTTTCCGCGCCCTTTACCGTCATCGAGAATGAAAAGGGCAGCTATGGGAAGATCACCCTGACCCATTCCCTTGCCCGGTATGTTTCCGACCGCTACATCGAGATCGAGGTCCTCATGGACAGGAAGTCCGGCCTGAAGATCCCCTCCACGGCGATCGCGGAAAAGACCTTTTATTCCATCCCCCAGGAGTACGTGATCACGAACAGCGGGACGGGAAGCGAGATCACCTTCCTGCGCGAGAGCTTCCGCGGGGACGGATCCTCCAATGTCCAGTACGTCACCGCAACCGTCTACGCGAAAAAGGACGGCAGGTACCTGGTGGACACCGGGCTGCTGCGGGACGGCGACTACATCCAGATGGTCAACACCACAAAGAAGATCCAGATCCGGGAAGCGGATACGGTGACCATCCAGGGCGTCTACAACATCAACAAGGGCTACGCCGTTTTCCGTGAGGTGACGGTGATCGATGAGAATGAGGAGTTCTGTATCGTCGAGGCGGACAACATCTACAGTCTGGCTCCCCACGACAGGATCGTCCTCGACGCCTCCCAGGCGGATACCGACGAAATCGTCCTGTAAAGCAGGAGATGACAATAAGACAGAAGGGCGGGGATAGCAATGGGTATGCTGACAGACAATTTAAACGAGGTGCGCGCAAGAGTCACCGCCGCCTGTCTGCGCAGCGGACGTGATCCGCGGGAGGTGACCCTGATCGCGGTAAGCAAGACCAAGCCGGTCCCCATGCTGGAGGAGGTCTACGCTCAGGGCGTGCGGGATTTCGGGGAAAACAGGCCCCAGGAGATGCGCGATAAGGCCGCAGAGCTGCCCGCGGACATCCGGTGGCACATGATCGGCCGGCTGCAGACCAACAAGGTAAAGTATGTCGTGCCGCGCGCGGTCCTCATCCATTCCGTCGATTCCCTGCATCTGGCTGAGGCCATCGACAAAGAGGCCGCAAAGGCAGGCGTCACCGCCAATATCCTCATTGAGGTGAATATTGCCGGCGAGGCGTCGAAGGGCGGCATCGCCCCGGAGGAGACGGAGGGCTTTGCGAGGGAGCTGGCCGCGCTGCCGAACCTTAAGGTGAACGGCCTGATGACCATCGCCCCGATCGTGGAAAACGGGGAGGAAAACCGCGCATACTTCAGGCAAATGCGAGAATTATTGGTTGACATCAGGGATAAAAACATCGATAATATTTTTATGCGCAGTCTCAGTATGGGCATGACAGGTGATTTTGAGACGGCCATCGAGGAGGGAGCCACCCTTGTCCGGGTGGGGACCGGCATATTCGGCGGCCGTAGTTAAGGAGATCGATATACATGAGTGTTTTTGACCGTTTTCTTAGTGCCATCAAGATGAATGACGACGAGCCCCTCGAGGACGATGCTTATCTCGATGAGGAAACGGATGAGGAATTTGGAGACGACAAGGCCAGTACCCGTCTGATCAGGAGAAGCTGGGACGAGGATGAGGACACCGGTGACGGCGTTCCGGCACCCGCGCAGTCTTCCTCTGTGGCGGTGCGCGAACCTGCCGCGAGAGAGCAGGCAAGGGAGAGCCGCCCGGCCAGAAGAGAGACCAGAGAGCGTACCCGCGAACGGGAAAGAGAGACCAGAGACCGCGCTTCGGCGAGGGCCGCATCCCGCGCAGCGAGAAGGGGCGACGCGGCGTCCAGCGCCCAGGTCTGCATCATCCGCCCCAGGTCCATTGAGGACGGAAGCAAGATCACGGACACCCTGCTGGAAAACTGCACGGTCATCCTGAACCTGGAAGGCCTCGACCTGCAGATCGCCCAGCGCGTCATGGACTACACCTTCGGTTCCTGCTACGCGCTCAACGGCAAGCTGCAGAAGATCAGCATGTACATCTATGTGGTCACGCCGGCCAGCGTCGATATTTCCGGCGACTTTACCGAGGTGCTCACCGGCGCGTTCGACATCGGGACATTCTGATCCCGGCAGTCGTGTTATGATTGGTTATGACTAAGGAAGAAGAACTCTGCGGGCGCCGTCTGACGGATCTGGCGCGGCGTGCGTACGACCGGGATATCATCTGTTTCAGTGATTTCCTGGGTCTGAATGAACTGAATATTTTTCACAGTCTGCGGCGGGAGCTGTCCTTTATCCGGACAGCTTCCTGCGGCGGCTATGCGAATGCGGAGCGTCAGATGATAGCCTTTATCCCTGATGCTTTTTCTTATGTTTCCGGGGAAGGCGAAGAGGCGGATATTTTCCCGATCGCGCGCCTGTCCATCCGGCCGGCGAATCCGCGTTTCTCGGATCCCCTGACGCACCGGGACTTTCTGGGCACTTTGCTTGGCCTGGGGATAGAGCGGAGCCTGCTGGGGGACATCATCGTCAGGGAAAAGGACGCCGTCCTCCTGTGCAGGGACTCCATCGCCCCCTTTGTCATGCAGGAGCTTGTCCGGGTCCGGCATACGACCGTGATCGCCGAGCCCTGTGACCCTGAGGAAGCTGTTTCTCTCGGACCGACCCTTACGCCCGTTACCGGCTCTGTCGCCTCCGCGCGGCTGGACGCCCTCCTGGCCCTCGGCTTTCATCTGCCCAGGACCCAGGCGTCGGCCCTCATCGCAGGCGGAAAGGTCTTTGCTGACGGCAGGCTCATCACCGACCCTTCCTACCGGCCCGCCGAGGGCTGCGTCATTTCCTGCCGGGGACAGGGCAGGATGCGCTATGACGGCACGGGCAGGGAGACCAAAAAGGGCCGCGTATTCGCGAAGCTTTCACTTTACGGCGGAAACCTGTGAGACAGAAACTGTCGTCACAGCCCCGGATCATACAGGGTTTCCACCACAGACAGGAGGTTAAGCATGCAAAAGCATGAGGCCACGGACGCCGTGGATATTCTCCCCGTCCGCACTGCGGGCGGCGGCTACAACATCGTGTTATCCGGCTCCTTCGCCGGCCTTGCGGACGCTGCCGCGTCTGCCGGCGCAAAGGGAAAGCGGATCTGCATCGTCACGGACAGCAGCGTGGCGCCCCTCTACGCAGGCGCCGTAAAGGAAGCCCTCGCCGGCTGCTGCAGGGAGGTCTTCTGCTATGTCCTGCCCGCGGGGGAGGAGAACAAGACCCTCGATAATATCCGCGGGATCTACACCTTCCTGATCGAAAACGGCTTTGACCGCGGCGACCTGCTGGCCGCCCTGGGCGGCGGCGTGACCGGCGACATGACCGGGTTCGCGGCGGCCACCTATCTGCGCGGGATACGGTTCATCCAGATTCCCACGACCCTGCTGGCCCAGGTGGACAGCAGCATCGGCGGAAAGACCGGCGTGGATTTTGACCGGTACAAGAACATGGTGGGCGCCTTCCACCAGCCGTCCCTGGTCTATATGAACCTGAGTACCCTATACACCCTGCCGGAGGAGCAGTTTGCCTGCGGCATGGGCGAGATCCTAAAGCACGGACTCATCCGCGACCGCGCCTACTATGACTGGCTCGAGGAGAACGCGGAGGGCATCCGGGCAAAGGAGTTCCCCCTCCTGCTGGCCATGATCCGCAGAAGCTGCGAGATCAAGCGCGATGTGGTGGAGGAGGATCCCACGGAGAAGGGCGTACGGGCCATCCTGAATTTCGGCCACACCATCGGGCACGCCGTGGAAAAGGTGACCGGCCTTTCCCTGCTGCACGGGCAGTGCGTGGCCATCGGTTCCCTAGCCGCCATGCGCCTTTGCGTAAAACGGGGGCTCCTTAGCGGGGAGGAAGCGGAGCGTGCCGCCCGGGTAAACGGGATGTTCGGCCTGCCTCTGTCTGCCCCGGAGGCGGACCCCGAAGCGGTCGCACAGGCGGTGCGCCATGACAAGAAAATGAACGCCGGACAGATCCGGTTTATCCTGCTGAGGGCGATCGGCGAGGCCTATGCCGACGACACCGTAACGGCGGAGGAGATCCTCTATGCCGCGCAGTGCGCCGCAGGCCGGGAGACGACGGTATGAGCAGTCCCGGAAACAGGCTGCCCGGCCGGGAGATGAGCGGAAGACTGGTCAAGGCGATCGGGCTTACCCTCCTTCTTCTTATTCCTGACCAGCTGACCAAGTATCTGGCCTGGGCAAAGCTTCGGACGGGAGGGCCCGTCAGCATTATCCCGGGCATTCTGGAGCTGCACTATCTGGAGAACCGCGGCGCCGCCTTCGGCATGCTGCAGAGCCTCCAGGGCGTCTTTGTCGTCTTTGCCGCCGTGATCGCCGCCGCCTGTGTGTGGTCCTGTCTGCGGCTGCCGGAAGGAAAGCGGACGCTTCCCCTCCGCCTTGCCGCCCTGTTTCTGGCCGCCGGCGCCGCCGGCAACATGATCGACCGCCTGGCGCACCGGTATGTCATCGATTTTATCTATGTTTCCGCCATCCATTTTCCCGTGTTTAACGTGGCGGACATCTATGTCGTCCTCTCAACGGCGGCGCTGCTCATCCTTCTTCTGTTTGTCTATCCGGAGGAGGAGATCGCCGGCTGGAGGAGGCGCTAGGCACCAATGGGTATGGCCGCAGAGCGGCCGGGAGGATTTTTCTATTGCAAGAGGAAGACATCATTACGCTCATCGCCGGACCGGAGGATGACCAGCTGCGGGCGGACCGCTTCCTGGCGGCCCACCTCCCCCAGTATTCCCGCTCATTTCTGCAGGCGAGGATCAAGGAGGGAGGCCTTTGCCGTGAGGGGAGCGATGCCCCCATCCTCAAGGGCAGCGAGAAGATCAAGGCAGGAGAGACCCTCTGCCTGACCATCGAGGAGCCTGAGCCCCTGGAGGCCGTTCCCCAGGATATCCCTCTCGATATCCTCTATGAGGACGACGCCCTGATCGTGGTCAATAAGCCGAAGGGCATGGTCGTGCATCCCGCGGCCGGGCATCCGGACGGGACGCTGGTCAACGCCCTGCTGTATCACTGCGGCGCATCCCTGTCGGGAATCGGCGGCGTGCTGCGGCCGGGAATCGTCCACCGGATCGACCGGGATACCACCGGCGCCCTGGTCATCTGCAAGACCGACCTTGCCCACCACAGCCTTGCGCAGCAGCTGAAGGTCCACTCGATCACCCGCCAGTACCGGGCGATCCTGCACGGCAGCCTGAAAACGGACGAGGGCACCGTCGATAAGCCCATCGGGCGCCACCCCAATGACCGGCTGAAAATGGCCGTCGTGCCCGGGGGTAAGGAGGCGGTCACCCATTACCGCGTCCTGGAGCGCTTCGGCAACTATACCTATGTGGCGTGCGAGCTGGAGACGGGACGTACCCATCAGATCCGCGTGCACATGAGCAGCATCGGCCATCCGGTGCTGGGGGATCCCGTCTACGGGCCGGCGCGCTGCCCGGTGAAGGGCCTGGAGGGACAGACCCTGCACGCGATGACCCTGGGGTTTACCCACCCCGTAACGGGAGAGCGGATGCTCTTTACGGCGCCGCTTCCGGCGTATTTTGAAGAGCTTCTGGAAAAACTGCGCCGCGGCGCGATAAAATAAACTGATAAAATGACCGGTAAAGGCGGTGTTTTCAAATGAGATTTGTGATTCAGAGGGTGAAAAGCGCCCTCGTCAAGGCGGACGGAGAGCCCTGCGGGCAGATCGGCCGCGGGCTTCTGGTCTTTGTCGGCATCGGCAAAGCCGATACCACCGCGCAGGCGGACCGCCTGGTCAAAAAGCTGTGCGGGCTGCGCATTTTTGAGGATGAGCAGGGGAAGACGAACCTGTCCCTGCGGGATGTGGGCGGTTCATTGCTCATCATTTCCCAGTTCACCCTCTATGCGGACTGCAGGAAGGGCAACCGGCCGTCCTTTACTGACGCGGCCGTCCCCGACACCGCGATCCCGCTCTATGCATATGTGACAGATCAGTGCCGCGCCCAGGGCTTCCCCGTGGAGACGGGCGTGTTCGGCGCGGATATGGAGGTCAGCCTCGTCAATGACGGGCCCTTTACCCTTGTCCTGACCTCCGGGGATGATGAGGAAACAGCAGGCACGCTCCGTCTGTAGAAACGTATCGCTGAAGGCAGGACAGCTGAGCGGAGAGACACTGAGTGGAGAACTGAGATGAACAAGAGAGGCGTTAACCGCGACAATCAGAAGAAGAGCAACCGCGGACTCGTTCTGCAGCTGGTCGCGACCAGGGAGTGCACCTCCCGGATCGACCTTTCCCGCAGAATGGGTCTGACCAAGACCGCGATCTCCCAGATCGTCGGCGGCCTTCTGGAGGAAGGCGTGCTGGCGGAGACGGAAAAGGAGAGCGATTCCGGCCTCGGCCGCAATCCCATGGGCATCAACATTTCCCCGGACGCCCCGCTCTTTGCCGGCATCCTGATTCAGAGAGGCTTCTGCGAGGCCGTCATCTGCGATATGCAGCTGGGCATCAAGTCGACGGAGAAGCTTGTGCGGGAGTGGAAGAATGAGGACGAGCTCTTAAGCTCCGTCTATTACCTGCTGGACCACCTTCTGGCGAACGAGCCGCGGGTGATCGGGATCGGCGCCGCCTCCATCGGGCCGGTCAGCGTGCGCGAGGGGCGGATCATCGACCCCCTGTTCTTCAGCGGCATCTCCGACATCGCCCTGCGCAGCCTCCTGGAGGAGCGGTATCATCTGCCCGTATTCTTCGACCACGATAACCAGAGCGCGGTCAAGGCCGAGTATCTGTACGGAAACGCCAGAGGCTTCCAGGACGTGCTGCTGGTGTCCTTAAGCCGCGGCGTCGGCTGCGGCATCCTGATCGGCGGCAGCCGCCTCCACAGCGAGACCGGCTACGCCCCTGAGATCGGCCATATCTCCATCGATTACAAGGGCAAGGTCTGCCCCTGCGGCAATGTCGGCTGCCTGGAAATGTACGTCAATTCCGGCGAAGTGCTGGATCGGATGCGCAAGGCGACGGGCCTCGGGCTCACCTACGCGGATTTCGTGACCCGGCCCATGCCTGAGGTCGAGGCGATCATGAACGATATCCTGGAAAAGCTGGCGGACGGGATCATCAGCGTGCTCAACATCCTCAACTCCCAGATCGTTCTGCTGGCCATGGACTGCGACCTCTGGCCGGACCGCTACATCACCCAGCTGGAGGAGGAGATCAACCGGCGCAAATTCGGGAACCGGGATACGGTGATCCATGTCAAGAAGACCTTCTTCCGCGACAAGTGCCACGTGCTCGGCGCGGCCTGCAATGCCATCTCCGAGGTGTTCGCCGGGGGACTGCTGAGCTGACAGGCGGCTGATCTGCGGCCAGAGGCGGCCGTGCCGCAGACATCATCACAGGTAAATAAGCGCATCTGCGCCGTGTCAAAGCGGACAGATGCGCTTTTTGTCATCCTGCACAAATTAATATGTGCGATATCGGTATTCTGCCATATTTCCAATAGTATGTTGACTTTATTAATAGGTGCTCGTATACTTATTTCAGCATGGCATTTCATAACAAGGAGGAACCTTTTATGACTGATCTGTATTCAATTGGCGAGATGGTTATTGATTTCATCCCCGGCAGCGAGCCTGCCAGCTACATCCGCAAAGCGGGCGGCGCTCCCGCGAATGTCGCGATCGCTGTCTCCAAGAACGGTCTTTCGGCCAGCATGTGCTGCAAGGTTGGCGACGATGATTTCGGCCGTTTCCTGATGAAGACCCTGGAGGAATACGGCGTGCGCGCAGCCAGCCCGAAGCTGTGCGAGGAAGCCATTACGACCATGGCCTTTGTCACCCTGCAGGAGGACGGAGAGAGACTCTTCACCTTCGCGAGAAAGCCCGGCGCTGACATGATGCTTGCCGAGGAGGACGTGCGCGAAGAGGAGATCGCGGACAGCGTGATCATCCACGCCGGTTCCTGTTCCCTTTCCGCCGAGCCGGTAGCTTCCGCCACCGTACGGGCCCTGCGCCTTGGCCGCGAGATGGGCAAGCTGGTCAGCTTTGACGTCAACTACCGCAACGTCATGTGGAAGGACGACATCGAGGCCTGCACCAAAGCGGTCATGGACATCCTTCAGTATGTCGACCTGCTCAAGATCTCCGAGGAGGAGGTCGAGATGATGGGCGGCGAAGAGGCGCTTCCGGGCCTGATGGAAAAATATAAGATCGCCGTGATCATCGAGACCCTCGGCAGCAAGGGCGCCAGGGTATACTTTGCGGGTAAGACCTTCGAGGTTCCCGGCCGCAAGGTGAAAGCAGTCGACGCGACCGGCGCCGGCGATGCCTTCTGGGGCGGCTTCCTCTCGAAGCTTCGCCTTCTCGGCGTGGAAAAGGCTGCGGATCTGGACGAAGATAAGCTTCGCGCCGCGATGGAATACGGCAATGTCTCCGGCTGCATCTGCGTGCAGAACAAGGGTGCCATCACGTCCATCCCCACCAGAGAGCAGATCGAAGAATATATCCGCGTCAACGGCTGAACACCCAAAGGAGGAAGAAGGATGCGAAATACAGCAGAGGTTTGGAACGATACATGCATCATTTCCCCGTCCCTGATCTGCCTGGACATGTGCAACCTCGAGAGCCAGGCGAAGATTCTGGAACAGTCCGGGATCAAAATGCTTCATGTGGACATCCTCGACGGCCATTTCTCCCCCAGCATGCCGCTGGGCCTGGATACGGTCCGTCAGCTCCGCGCAAAGACAGACCTGCAGTTTGACTGCCATGTCATGGTGACGGAGCAGGATTATTTCGTCGATGAACTGCTGGACATCGGCGTGGAGCAGATCGTTTTCCACGCGGAGACCCAGCCGCATATCGACGGCATGCTCAACCGGATCCACGCGAAAGGCGTGCGGGCCGGCGTGGCGCTTCGCCCGGCGACGCCCCTGACCGTCCTCGACTACTGCCTGGAGAAGTGCGATACGGTTCTTCTTATGCTGATCAACCCCGGCTACGCCTTCGTCAAGGGCGAAAAGCAGGTCGCCTATGCGGAGCGGAAGGTCCGCGCGCTGCGCGCGATGATCGACGAGCGGGGACTTGATACAAAGATCGAGATCGACGGACGCATCTCGAGGGAAAACATCGCCGCCTGGGGCGACGGTACGGTAAATCTTTTTGTGACCGGCAGCACCTGCCTTGACCGGAACGACCTTGCGGGAAGCCTTGCTGCCCTCGAGGACCTGCGCGTTTCCGTGTCCGGCGGAAAGAAAGGATGATGACACCATGGGATTCAATGAAGAGTACAAGAAGGCATGCGGCGATGTGATGGCGGAGCTGGAAAAGACTCTGCTCGCCGTTGATCCGGAGCAGCTTGAGCGCCTGCGCGATGAGATCCTCGCGGCCGACCAGGTCTTTTTTGTCGGCGTAGGGCGCGTAATGCTGGCCCTCCAGTGCATCTGCAAGCGGCTCGCCCATCTGGGCATCCGCGCGCACTATGTGGGCGAGATCACGGAACCGGCCATCACGAAGGACGACCTGCTGATCGTCGGCTCGGGTTCGGGCGCGTCGCTGTTCCCCCTCGGCATCGCGAAAAAAGCGCGTGCCGCAGTCGACTGCAGAATCGTGCACATCGGCTCCAACCCGAACAGCGAAATGAAAGAGATCGCGGACTTTATGGTGCGCATCCCGGTCCGGACCAAGTTCTACCTTGAGGACGAGATCGATTCCTGCCAGCCCATGACCTCCCTTTTTGAGCAGAGCGTGCTCCTTCTCGGCGATATTCTCGCCAAGATGATCATCGAGGAGAAAGGGCTCGACATGAAGTCCCTCTGGCAGTATCACGCCAATCTGGAGTAAGAGGGGAGCGCGGGTATGAGTACGAAGACAGACATGATGAAATACATGGGCTCCATGCAGCAGGCCGCCTACGTGCGTCCCCTTACCTACGCGGAGGGGAGAAGCCGCGGACTGCTTGCCTACGACGTCAAGTGCGGGCCCCTGTCCTACCAGGTCCTGGCAGACAAATGCCTGGACGTCTCCGCCCTTTCCTACAAGGGCATGAACATGACCTTCCTCTCCAAACCCGGCCTGCAGGGAAGGGGACACTATGACACGAACGGTCTGGAAGCACAGCGCAGCATTATGGGCGGTCTCTTCTTTACCGCCGGTCTCGAGAGCATCTGCGCCCCCTGCACCATCAATGGTGTTGATTATCCGATGCACGGCCGCATCCGCACGACGCCGGCCGAGCACGTCAGCGCCGACGCTTTCTGGGAGGACGGGAAGTACGTCCTGCGCGTTTCCGGCGAAATGCGCGAAGCCGCCCTGTTCGGAGAAAACCTGGTGCTTCGCCGACGCCTGACCTCGGTATACGGAGAAAAGTCCATCCTGCTCGAGGATGAATTCGAAAACGAATCCTTCCGGGACGAGCCGCTGATGCTGCTCTACCACATCAACCTGGGGTGGCCTTTCCTGGACGAGGACCTGCGCCTCAGCATCCCGACCCGCAGCGTGACGCCGCGCAACGAGGACGCGATGGGGCATGAGGACGCCTACGACAGAATGGATCCGCCCAAAGACAACGAGCCGGAGTACGTGTTCATCCATGACCTGAAAAAAGACGCCGCCGGAGATACCTGTGTCCTTGCCGTCAATGAAAAGTACGGCCTGGGCCTGATGATCTCCTGGAACATGGAGAACCTGCCCTACTTTATGGAATGGAAATCCACCGCCTCCGGCGACTACGTGATCGGCCTCGAGCCCGCCAACAGCAGCGTGCACGGCCGTCCGTGGCACGAGGAGCGGCACAATGTGCCCATGATCGGGGCCTTCGCGAAGCAGACCCGTAAGATCCGCTTCACCGTCCTTGAGGGCGAAGAGGAGATCAGCGCGGCAAAAGCGGCCTTTGAAAAGATCAACGCGCTTTCCTGAGTCCGGTACCGGATGACCAGCCGCGCACCGCGCGGCGGCAGCACATAAAGCAGCAAAAAAATGACAGTCTGAAAGGAGCAGAACATGAAACGTTCAGAGATCAATGCCGTCATCAAACAGTTCGAAGCACTCCTGAAGGAGTACAAATTCGCGCTTCCGCCTTTCCTTTCCTTCACCCCGGAGGAATGGCAGGAGAAGGGCCACGAGTACGATGAGATCAGGGACAACGCGCTCGGCTGGGATATCACGGACTACGGCGAGGGCAACTTTGAGAAGAAGGGCCTTTCCCTCATCACCATCCGCAACGGCAATGTCCATAACGCAAAATATACGAAGACCTACGCAGAGAAGATCATGATGAGCCTGCCCGGACAGGTCTCCCCCAACCACTTCCACTGGAACAAGATGGAGGATATCATCAACCGCGGCGGCGGCATCGTTGTTTTCCGCCTGTGGAACGCCACCAAGGACGAGCAGCTCGACCTGGTCAATGACGTAGAGATCTGCAGAGACGGCCGCCGTTACTATGTGCCCGCCGGCAGCGAGATCGAGCTTGCCCCCGGCGAGAGCCTTTCCCTGTATCCGTACTACTATCATGAGTTCGTTGTGAAAGAAGGTACCGGCCCCACCCTGATCGGCGAGGTCTCCATGTGCAACGACGACAATACCGACAACCGCTTCCTTGAGCCCCTCGGCCGCTTCCCGAGCATCGAGGAGGATGAGCCGGCATACCGCCTGCTCTGCAACGAATATCCGCCCGCAAAAGACTGATTCTTTTCTGCAAACTGGTAAGGTCAACTTACTTATGCCGGAGGGCTGATTTCGGGCCCCCTGCTATCCCGCAGGGGGCTTTTTGTAAATAATGCACAAGAAATACCCGGAAACTTCGGCGACTTGTCAGAAAGAATGATTGTATATTGACTTTATTATTATAAGGCGGTATTCTTGTACCAGACAAAATACTGTTCCAGAGCAGGAAGGAGTTTACCTATGAGTGAATATGCTGTCTCCATGGAGCACATCACGAAAACCTTTCCGGGCGTGAAAGCGCTGGACGATGTCCAGCTGCACCTCAGGTCAGGCGAAGTCATGGCGCTGCTCGGCGAAAACGGCGCGGGCAAATCCACGCTGATGAAGATCCTTTCCGGCGTCTATACCAGGGATTCAGGCTCCATCGAAGTCTTCGGAAAGAAGATCGAGGGCGACCTGAACACCAAGAAGGCGCAGGATCTGGGCATCGCCATCATCCACCAGGAGCTGAACATGTGCCAGCACCTGACCGTGGCCGGCAATATGTTCCTGGGCCGCGAGCTGGTGAAGAACGGCAGGCTCGACACGAAGGAGATGAACCGGCAGGCTGCCGAGCAGCTGGCTAAGCTGGGCATCACGGATCTGGATCCGGAAGCGACGGTGGGCGACCTGACGGTCGGACGCCAGCAGATGGTCGAGATCGGCAAAGCCCTGCTGATCAACGCGAAGATCCTGGTCATGGACGAACCGTCCTCATCCCTGTCGAACGCCGAGATCACCGAGATGTTCCGCATCGTGAAAGAGCTGCGTTCCATGGGCACCGCGATCGTCTACATCAGCCACAGGCTGCAGGAGCTGCATCACATTGTGGACCGCGTCACGATCATGCGCGACGGCAAGTACATCACGGAAGGCAAGTTTGAAGACTTCACGATGGACCAGATCATCGCGAACATGGTCGGCCGTGAGATCACGAACCAGTTCCCGCGCGATACCGTGCCGAAGGGACAGAAGGTCCTGGAGGTGAGGCACCTGAACGCGGGCCGTATGGTAAAGGACATCAGCTTTGAAGTCTACGCAGGCGAAGTCCTCGGCTTCTCCGGACTGGTCGGCGCGGGCCGTACGGAAACGATGAAGGCCATCTTCGGGGCGGATCCCAAAGAGAGCGGCGAGATCATCCTGGACGGCAAGCCCCTGATCATTAAGAGCCCGGGTGACGCCATCAAACAGGGCGTTGTGCTTGCACCGGAAGACAGAAAGAAAGAAGGGCTGTGCACCAAGCTGTCCATCCGCGACAACATCGCGCTGCCCAATCTGGATATTATCTGCAAAGGCGGATTTGTCGGCACGATCAACAAGAAGGTCGAAAATGAGATGATCGAGAAGGGAAAGAACTCCCTGACGATCAAGATGGCCGGACCGGAGATCGAGGCGGGCAGCCTTTCGGGCGGAAACCAGCAGAAGGTCGTTATTGCCAAATGGCTGGCCAGACAGTCCCGCGTGATCATCTTCGACGAGCCGACGCGAGGCATCGACGTAGCGGCCAAGGTCGAGATCTACCAGATCATCAACGAACTCAAAAAGGAAGGCGTCGGTGTTGTGATCGTATCCTCCGAAATGCCGGAAGTCATGGGCATCTCGGATCGAATCATCGTCATGTGCAACGGCAGGATCACCGGTGAGGTCGATCCGCGCGAAACGACCGAAGAAGAGATCATGACGTTCGCTACCCAGTTCGGAGACAATGCCAAGTGACCGCTCGCGGGAGCGAGAAGCGTGTGATACATTCTGCAGAGGAGAAAACAGATCATGAAAAAAAATACGTTTATTTCCAAATATGCTTCTGTTCTGACCGCCTTCGCGGGCGTCCTGATCCTGATGATCGTGTTCACCATCATGAACAAGAACTTCATTTCCGGCAGCAACCTGCCCAAGCTTGTCCGGTCTATCTGCCCGTACCTGCTGGTCGGTATCGGCCAGGGCATCGTCTGCATCACCGGCAACATTGATCTTTCCATCGGTTCGGTCCTGGGTATGTCCGCCATGATCTCCGCCACGCTGATCTGCAACGGCGTGAATGTCATCGTGGCTGTCCTGATCGACCTGGTCGCCTGCCTGTGCGTCGGCGTTGTCAACGGCGTCCTGGTCGGCAAATTCAAACTGCCGCCCTTCATTGGCACCCTGGGCACCATGACCATCTGCCGCGGTCTCGCTGAGATCGTAAACGGCAATTACAACACCGGCGATATCGGCAACGGCGCTATGCAGAACGGTTTCCGCGACCTGTTCTACTACGGCAAGATCGGCCCCGTCTACTTCGGCGTTATCGTCGCCCTGATCGTCTGGTTCTGCTTTAACTACATGATGAACTATACGAGAACGGGACGTCACATCTACGCGATCGGCTCCAATGTTGACGCGGCCCGCCTCTCCGGTGTTGATGTTTTCCAGACCACCACGGTCGCTTACCTTGTTTCTTCTTTCTGCTCCTTCATGGCCGGTCTTGTGACCATGGCGGCGGCAGGCATGGGCTCCATGCAGGCAGGCCTGTCCTATGAGATGTACGGCGTTGCTGCCGCGGTTATCGGCGGCATCTCCACGCTGGGCGGCTCCGGCTACCTGGTCGGCGTGATCGCCGGTGCGTCCGTATGGGCGATCCTGCAGAACGGCCTGACCCTGGCGAACGTTCCGGTCGCCATGAGAAACATCATCATCGGCGTCATCGTCGTTGCCTGCGTGCTCTTTGATATCATGCGCCGCAGCGGCATCCGCCTTGGCGGAAAGAAGAAGGCCTGATCCAAAACGGTTTCACGGGGCGTACGCCTCTTGAAATAGAAACTTGTATTCCACAAAGATAAGGAGGGAATCACAATGATGAAGAAGCTTATGGTTGCAGCACTTGCAGCAGTGATGGCGATGGGTATGACCGCCATGGCCGACGAAGCTATCCTTGAGGGCGATCCGGTCGAGACCAAGGTCGGTCTGATCACGATGGACCAGATGGACGTGCACTGGGTGCGTCTGCAGCAGGCTGCGCAGGCTAAGGTCGATGCCTACAACGAGGCCGGTTCCAACATCGAGATGGTCTGGATGGCTCCGGAGACCAAGGATAACGCACAGCAGATCCAGAAGATCGAAGCCGCTATCGCTGATGGTGTAAAATACATCATCATCGCCTGCAACGACGCGACCTCCTGCAACAACGCTCTGCAGGAAGCTCTTGACGAAGGCATTAAGATCATCTATGTCGACGCTCCGGCTACCCTGGAAGCTTCCGCTACCTACGCGACCGACAACTATGCCGGCGGCGTGCAGGCTGGTGAGTACCTGAAGAAGGTCCTTGACGATGCCGGCGTTACCGAAGGTACCATCGGTATTGTTGATGCTCAGGCTGGTGTTGACTCCTGCGAGAACAGATATCAGGGCTTCGCTTCCGTATTCGAAGGCACCGATTTTGTCCTTGGTGAGAGACAGTACTCCGACGGCGACAATGCTAAGGCTCAGGAGCTGGCCAACACCCTGATCGCCAACGGCGTAGTTGCGATCTATGGCACCAACGACGGCGCGACCAACGGCGCTGCTGCTGCTGTTGCCGATGCTGCCCGCGATGGCGAGACCATCTACTGCGTAGGCTGGGATAAGTCCGACTCCAACATCGCTCACGTAGAGGGCGGCGAACTGCTTGCCTTCATGGCGCAGAACCCGAACGTCATGGGCGAAGATGCCATCGACGCTGTTGTTCGTTCCGAGCGCGGCGAAGATCTGGCCGGCGAAGTTGTTGACACTGGTGTTTCCACTGTTGACGCTTCCAACGTTGCAGATTTCAAATAATCAAAAGATCTGACGATTTTCTGATTAAGTAAGAGGTGGCTGCCGTATCATAATGGTGCGGCAGCCATTTTTTTGTAAAGGCCTCTTGTGGCAGATGGCTCCTCGCATACTTGATGTAAAGGCCTCTTATGGCAGAAGGCTCCTCGCAAACCAGTTCGCCTGCCTTCGCCTGTCTGCGATGCGATCTGCGACGCGCTCCGGCTCCTATAGGTGCGTGGTCGCC